>DAIOWL010000111.1:0-11910 GCA_036758545.1 Streptosporangiaceae bacterium
GGGTGGCATGGGGGGCGCTGGCTGGCCGCCCGGGCCGGGTGGCATCCGGCCGGGACCGCCGCCGGGGCTCATTCCCGGCGGGTAGCCGGGGCGCGGAGGCTGAGGTCGGGGCCGGCCCGGAGGCGGCCGTTCCTGGCCGCGCCCGCCGGCGTGAGCCCCAGGAACCGGCCCTCCGGGAGCCGGACCGGGTCCCGCGGTGCGCAGGATCTCCGGGATGTCCTGGCCGTCCGGCGTTCCGGGCGCGCGGCTTTCCCCGGGCGGGTCGATGAGCCCGCCGGGTGTGTACACGTTCGTGGGGTTCAGCAGGGGCGGCCGTCCGGAACGCGCTGCGCCGTCGCGCCCGCCGGCCGGCGCAGCGCCGGGCCGATGAGCGCCGGGCCGCGGGGCGCCGGGCTGCTGAGTACCGGGCTGCTGAGTACCGGGCTGCTGAGTACCGGGCCGGCCCTGGTCCTTGCCGTGCCCCGACGACCTGCTCTGCCCGCGGGAAGCCGCCGCGGGCACGGGGCGGGAGGCCCCGCGCCGGTGATCCGCCCGGCTCGCTCGCGACCGGGATCTGCCCGTTCCCCCGATGGCGAGCACCACCAGGGCCACCAGGCCGAGCGCGACGCCCGCCGCGGCCACGTCAAGGCCCAGCCTGGTCATGTGCGCGGGCTGGTGCCTGGCCACCAGGATGGCGCCGACCATGACCGTCACGACGGCCGCCACCGACAGGACGATGACGAGCCGTACCCTCCTGGTCGTGGCGGTTCCCGAGCGCACTGCTCAACGATCGCATCGCGGTTAGCGGCCCGCAAGCCAAATGGCCAGCTGTAACCATTATGACCTTCATTGAAGCAGGGTCACCGGCCGGCTTAAACGAGCGAATTGGTCTGTACTACCGTTAACGCTGCTGACCAGGCATTTTTCATTAAAGAACGGACTGGGTTCCGGTGTCTGGAGTGACTGACGATACGTTATGTGCATGATCAGTCAGGCGGACAAAGCACAGCGGTTCCTGGAGCTGCACCGGCCGGGTGAGCCGCTCCTGATGCCGAACCCCTGGGACCTGGGCTCGGCCAAGCTGCTCGCATCGCTCGGCTTCGCGGCCCTGGCCACCACGAGCTCGGGCTTCGCGGCCACCCTGGGCCGCAACGACGGCTCGGTGACCAGGGACGAGGCGATGATCCACGCCGCGGTGATCGTGGCCGCGACGGACCTGCCGGTCTCGGCGGACCTGGAGAACGCCTACGCAGACGATCCGGCCGGAGCCGCCGAGACCATGAGGCTGTCGATCGAGGTCGGCCTGGCCGGCGCCTCGATCGAGGACTTCGCCGACGAGCCCGGGATCTACGACATCGGGCAGGCCACCGAACGGGTCGCGGCGGCCGCCGAGGCGGCCCACGCGGGCCCCGGCCGCCTGGTGCTCACCGCCCGGGCGGAGAACTTCATCCGCGGCAACCCCGATCTCGCCGACACGATCGCCAGGCTGCAGGCCTACCAGGAGGCCGGCGCCGACGTCCTGTACGCGCCGGGCCTGCGCAGTTTCGAGGACATCAGCCAGGTGGTGCGCGAGGTGGACCGGCCGGTCAACGTGCTCGCCCTGGACGACACCCCGCCAGTGGCCGAACTGGCCAGGGCCGGGGTGGCCAGGATCTCGGTGGGCGGCGGGTTCGCGTTCGCCGCCGTGGGCGCGGTGGTCGCCGCCGCCACCGAACTGCGCGAGCAGGGAACCTACGCCTGGCGGGCGGGTGCTGCGGCCGGTGCCGCCGCTGCCCGCCGCGCGTTCGGCTGAATTAGTCCCGAACGGTCCGGGCGCGTGCCGCACCGGCCGGCCTCGCGCCCGCCCGGGCCGCACTACACCTGCGGCATCACGTCCGAGGCGATCAGCGCCAGGTGATCGAGGTCGTCCAGGTCGAGCACTTGCAGGTAGACGCGTTCGGCGCCGATACCGGCGAACTCGGCCAGCTTCGCCACCACCTCACCGGGCGTACCGCCGACGGCGCTCTCGCGGATCCGGTCCGGCTCCCAGCCGATCGCGGCCGCCCGGCGGCGGAACTCGGCCTCGTCCTTGCCGCAGCACACCGTCTGGGCCACGGAGTAGATCACGGAGGACGGATCGCGTCCAGCGGCCTGGCAGGCCTCGCGGACACGGCCGAACGCGGCGGCCGAATCCGCCACGGTGCGGAACGCCACGTTGTACTCGTCGGCGTACCTGGCCGCGAGCCGCGGCGTGCGGCGCGCGCCCGCACCGCCCACGATGACCGGCGGGCGCGGCCGCTGGGCCGGCTTCGGCAGCGCGGGCGAGTCCGTCAGCTGGTAGTGCGTCCCGTCGAAGGAGAACGTCTCGCCGTCCGGGGTCTCCCACAGGCCGGTGACGATGGCGAACTGCTCCTCCAGGCGGTCGAAGCGCTCGCCGAGAGACGGGAACGGTATGCCGTAGGCGGTGTGCTCACGCTCGAACCAGCCGCTCCCGAGGCCGAGCTCAACCCGGCCGCCGCTCATCTGATCGACCTGCGCCACGGAGATCGCGAGCGGACCCGGCAGCCGGAACGTCGCCGCGGTCACCATGGTCCCGAGCCGGACGCGGCTGGTCTCGACGGCCAGGGCGCCTAGCGTGACCCAGGAATCGGTCGGCCCGGGCAGCCCCGATCCGCCCATCGCCAGGTAGTGGTCGGATCTGAAGAACGCGTCGAAGCCGAGTTCCTCGGTGGCCAGCGCTACGGCGCGCAGCGTCTGATAATCGGCGCCCTGCTGCGGTTCGGTGAAGATCCGGAGTTTCATGGCCTCATCCTGCCAGGGCTCAGATGAAGAACCGGTCCCAGGCCACCTCGCCGGCCGGGGTGCGGCGCCCCAGCCAGCCCACCCCGGTCCTGACGTAACACGGCGCCAGCGTGCGCGCTGCCATGCCCGGGCGCACCACCTCGATGATGACCATCGCCGCGCGGCCGGACCCGAGGGTTTCCTCGCCCGCCTTGATGGCCCGGGCGCGATCGTCCGTGATGCCCATGGCGACCGGCGGCTCGCTGTCTGCCGGCCCGGTCTGGTCCGGCCCGGTCTGGCCCGGTGGTGTCCGGTTGCTTCCGCTCACTGCGACCCACGAGTAAAGGATCATGACCTGCCCAGGGATCTGACTCCGCGCGGCCGTGGCGGCCCTGACGGTTTCAGACGTTAACGCACGATTAGGTTCCTCGTCTAATCTCGACTAGTGTCGAAGCGTTGCGATTGGCAATATTGCCAATCGAGTACGGTACGAGAGTGTCGATAAGCGACGAATCGGACCCAAGAGCCTATGTGCGACTGGCCGCACGGCTGCGCCGGGAGATAGCCGAGGGAAAGCTCACCCCCGGCATGCCGACGCCGTCCATCACCACCCTGAGCCAGGAATACGGGCATGCCCGGCAGACGTGCGCCAAGGCGCTGCGCACCCTGGAGGACGAGGGCCTGCTGACCCGTGTCCCCGGCCTGGGCTACTACGTCACCGCTACCACCGAGCCCGGATCCCCCGCCCCGCAGGGCACCTGACCCCGGCCGTCGAAGACTGCTACGCCGGATCGCGGAGCAGGGTGGCGACGCACTCGACGTGATGGGTCATCGGGAACGCGTCGAACGCGCGCAGGCCGTCGAGCACCCAGCCGCGCGCCATGAGCAGGCCGATGTCGCGGGCCAGCGTGGCCGGGTCGCAGGATACGTAGGCGAACCGGGCCGCGCCGTGCCCGGTCGCTCCGAGGTACTCGATGACCTCGCGGGCCAGCCCTGACCGCGGCGGGTCGGCCACCACCAGCCGGGCGGGCGGCAGCGCCGCGCCCACGGGCCCGGACTGGTCCCTTGAAGCCCTTGAACCGCCGCGGCGGAGCACCGCGGCGACGTCGCCCTTGTGCACCCGCGCCCAGGGCCACTGCCGCAGGTTGTGCCGGGCGTCCCGGACCGCGGCCGCGTCCGCCTCGACGCCGGCTACCGTCCCGCCTGGGCCGACCGCCGGGGCCAGCACCCCCGCGAACAGCCCGGCGCCGCAGTACAGGTCGAGTGCGACGTCTCCGGGCCGCGGTTCGAGCGCGGTCGTGACGGCGTCGGTCAGGGCGTCGGCCGCACCGGGGTGGACCTGCCAGAAGACGCCCGCGCTGACCCGCCAGTCTCGTCCGGCGGCGTGCTGACTCAGGTAGGCGCGGCCGCGCACGGGAGTCAGCCGGCGGTTCATGGGTCCCAGGGGACCGGCCCGGCGCAGCATCGCATCGGCCCCGGGGATGTCCGGCGGGGCGGATCCCTCCGGGCCGGAGCCTGCCGAGCCGGAGCTTGCCGGGCTGGAGCTTGCCGGGCTGGCGATCACGGCCCGCTCGGCCGAACCGGTGGCGACGAGGGCCTCCACTGACGATGTGCCCGGCCAGCGCCGGGCCGTCAGGCCGAGTTCGGTGATGCCCTGATGTGCGATCAGGCATTCGCCGACGTCGATCACCTCATGGGAGCGATGGGCGCGCAGCCCTGCCACCCCATCCGGCCGCACCGCGAACTGCACCCGCGTCCGCCAGCCCAGGCCCGCGCCAGGTTCCTCGTCCCCGGGCAGCGGCTCGACGGTGATCTCGCGGTCGAGGCCGGCCAGCCGTCTGAGCTGCTGCCGGAGCACGGTGGCCTTGAGTGCGCGCTGGGCGGGCAGCGTCGCGTGCTGCCAGTCGCAGCCGCCGCAGCCGCCGGGCCGGGCGTGCGGGCACGGCGCCTCGACCCGGTCCGGTGATGCCGCCAGGATCTCTATCGCCTCCGCCCGGGCCAGCCGCGACGTGACGTCGGTGACCCTGGCGCGGACCGTCTCGCCCGGCAGCGCATGCCGGACGAACACGACCGGTCCGTCGTCCGGCCGGGCCACGCACCAGCCGCCGTGCGCCACGTCCACGGTCGTCACCTCGATCAGCTGACCCTCCCGATAGGTCGCTGGATCGTGGCTGGTGCGGGCGGTCCGCGAAGTCAACGCGGCTCCTTCCTTCAGTGCCGAGAAAATCCCCCGCCTTCCAGGCGGGGAGAAGGCCAAGTGAGGGCATACCTTTGTGGTGCTGGTGTGGTGGCGAGGCGCCCCTTGCTCAGGGACCTACTCATCGTTGGAGGACGGTCGTGCACATCGTAATCATGGGCTGCGGTCGAGTCGGATCGACGCTCGCCCACATACTCGAGGACCGGGACAATACGGTCGCGGTCATCGACAGGGACCCGGAGGCGTTCCGCAGGCTCCGCTCCTCGTTCAAGGGCGACCGCATCACCGGGATCGGCTTCGACCGTGCCGTGCTCACGCAGGCAGGCATCGAGCGCGCCGATGCCTTCGTCGCGGTCAGCAGCGGCGACAACTCCAACATTATCTCCGCCCGGGTGGCGCGCGAGACGTTCAGCGTGGAGCGGGTGGTGGCCAGGATCTACGACCCGCGCCGGGCCGAGGTCTACGAGCGCCTCGGCATCCCCACCGTGGCTACGGTGCGCTGGACCGCCGACCAGATGCTGCGCAAGATCGTCCCGGAAGGCGGCGAGCCGCTCTGGCGCGACCCCAGCGGCAAGATCGTGCTGGCTGAGGTGGGGTTCACGCCAGCCTGGATCGGCGAGCAGGTGAAGGCGCTGGAAGCCAGCACGACGAGCCGGATCGCCTTCGTGGACCGGCTGGGTCAGGCGTTCGTACCCGAACCGGGTACGGTCCTGCAGGAAGGGGACGTGCTGCACGTGGTGGCACGGGAGAGCGACCTGAACCGGATCGCGGCCGCCTTCGCCACGCGGGGAGGCGAGCACTGATGCGGATCGCGATCGCGGGAGCCGGGGCGGTGGGCCGTTCCATCGCCGGAGAACTGCTGGAGAACGGGCACGAGGTTCTCCTCATCGACAATTCGCCCAAGTCCATCAAGGTGGACAGCGTGCCGCGGGCCGAGTGGCTGCTCGCCGACGCCTGCGAGATCAGCTCCCTGGATGACGCGGCGCTGCAGCGCTGCCAGGTGGTGATCGCGGCGACCGGCGACGACAAGGTGAACCTGGTCGTGTCGCTGCTGGCCAAGACCGAGTACGGGGTGCCGCGGGTCGTGGCCCGGGTGAATCACCCGGGCAACGAGTGGCTGTACAACGAGTCCTGGGGCGTCGACGTCGCCGTCTCCACGCCGCGGCTGCTCTCCGCCCTGGTCGAGGAGGCGGTCAGCGTCGGCGATCTGGTGCGGCTGATGACGTTCGGGCAGAGCGAGGCGAGCCTGGTCGAGCTGACCATGCCGGACGACGCGCCGCTGGTCGGCCAGCGCGTGGGCGGCATCGACTGGCCCGCGGACACCTCGCTGGTCGCCATCTTGCGTGAGGGCCGGGTCCTGGTGCCGCAGCCGGATGACCCGCTGCAGGCCGGCGACGAGCTGTTCTTCGTGACCAGCGAGGACGTCGAAGACGAGCTCGGCCGGCTGCTTTCCAGCGACTAGCCAGGCGGGCTAGCGGGTCTCGGTGAACTCCGGACCCCGCTCGAAGGGGTTCAGGTCCCCGCCGAACCGGTTCTCCTGTTCCGCAGCGGCCTGCTCCTCGAGCGCCTGGCGCGCTTCGGGCGGGAGCCGCAGCTCGAGTATCTCCCGCGGCGGCACCGGGTGCTCACCGCGAACCACCACGACGTCCCTGAATACCTCTTCGAGCAGGTCGGCCTGGTCGCCACCGTCCGCGGCCGGCCCGGTAAACAGCCCGCGCACGAACCAGCGGGGCCCGTCGACGCCGACGAACCTGACCAGCCGCATGCCGCCCGGCTCCGCAGGCCCCTGGCCCGGCTCGGCCGGTACCTGCGCCATCAGCTCGATCCCGAACGATCCCTCGGTCTCCTGGCTCCGCCCGCCCGCCGTGTTCACCTCGGCGGCGATCTCGGCCCGGACGTCGTCCCATAGCGCGTCGCGGCGGGCCGCCGCGAACGCCTGTATCTGGACCTCGCTCTCCCGGTACCTGATCGTCACCCAGGCCCCGTGCTGCTCGGCCATGACCAGCTGGATCTCATGTTCGGGCCCGATCGGCACCTGCAGGCTGCCGAGGTCCACCCGCTCGAGGGCGGGGAAGGCCTCCTCCGCGTCCCACGGGCCGCCCTCCGCACGCGGGACTCCCGCGGGCTGCTCCGGCTCGTCGTAATCGAACTCGTCGCGGTCCGCGTCTTCTGAACGACGCCGACGAAACACTCCGCACGCTCCTTCTCGTTCTCAAATCGCTGGCAACAGCGCCTAGGCGGGCGTCAGGACACCGCCTCGGCGCGATTGCCGTTGTGCCCACCCGTCGAGCCGAATCCGCCCTCACCGCGGCTCGACCCGGGCAGCACCGTCACCTCATGGAACAACGCTCGTTCGACGCGCTGGATTACCAGCTGCGCGATCCTGTCTCCGCGGCTGAAGCTGACCGGGTGCTCCCGGTCCGTGTTCAGCAGGGTCACTTTGATCTCCCCGCGGTAGCCCGCGTCGACGGTCCCCGGCGCGTTCACCAGCGTCACCCCGTGCCTGGCCGCCAGGCCGGAGCGGGGATGCACGAACGCCGCGTACCCGTCGGGCAGGGCGATCGCGATCCCGGTCCGCACCAGAGCCCGTTCGCCCGGCCCGAGCTCGACGTCCTCGGCCGTCGTCAGGTCCGCGCCCGCGTCGCCCGGATGGGCGTACGACGGCAGCGGGACGCCGGGGTCAAGGCGCTGGATCAGCACGTCGGGCTGGGACTGCGGCAACGGAGAACTCCCTACTGGTGGCACGCACGGAGGATAGCGCGACATCCGGGCGCTGTCGCATCGTACGGGCCGCCGGTCCCGCCACGACTCCATCAGGTCAACTACGCTCGGGTGCATGCATGATTACCGCGAACGGCTCCGTGTACCGCTCGCCTGGTGGCTGCTCGCCGTGCCAAGTGTCCTCATCCTCGGCGCCACACTCTATGCCGGCCTGGCCGAGCCCTGGCCCGTGATCATCATGGTCGGGCTGCTCGCGGGCTGTGCTGCCTTCCTGATCGCCCTGGGCCTGGCGGCGATCGAGGTCCGCGACGGAGCCGTGCGGGCGGGAAATGCCGCGCTGCCCCTGACGGCCGTGAGCGAGGTCGTCACCCTCGACGAAAATCAGACCACGCGCCTGCGGGGCCCGAGAGCAGACCCGGCGGCCCACCTGTATTCGCGGCCCTACCTGAAGGAATCGGTCTACCTGGCCGTGGCGCCTTCGGGGCCGGCGACCCCTTACTGGCTGATCGGCACGAGGCACCCGGCCGAGCTGGCCGCCGTCATCGAAAGGTGCCGGGTACAGGCTGGCCACGAGCCAGTGGCATGATGGCGCGGACGAGTGTAGCGGGTGAGGCTAAGGAGGCAGTGATGGCGGATAGCAAGAAAAAAGACGACGTCGGGACCAGGGTCTTCAACGCGATGACGATGATGGCGGCCAGCTTTGTCGCACGCAAGGCCATCACGCTGGTCTGGACCAAGGTCACCGGCAAGAAGCCGCCCGTGAACCCTGAGGATCCGGGAGTGGCCTTCGTCGAGGCGCTCAGCTGGTCCGTGCTGACCGGCGTGACCGTCGCGGCGTTCAGGCTGCTCGCGATCCGGGCTGTAGCGCGCAAGGCGCTAAGCGGCGCGGACCGCGAGTCAGCGAACGCCGCGGACGGTCAGGCCGCGCATTCCCGGCAGACAAGCTGACCATTGCGGTCTTCTGCAAGCTGGCTCCGGTGGTGCACAAGGAAGCACCGGGAACACGTGAACTCATCCGCTTGCCGCGGAATCACCCGGAACGAGAGCTCCTCGTTCGACAAGTCGGCCCCCGGCAGTTCCAGGGACTCGGCAACATCGTCGGGGTCAAGATCGATGGTGCTCGATGACTTGTCCATCCGGCGCGCCTGAAGTTCCTGAAGGCTGTCCTCAGTCAGGTCGTCGTCGGTCTTCCGCGGGCTGTCGTAGTCGGTAGCCATCTGAGTACTCCATCCCCCTTCATCCGTAGTGCGCATTCGCTGCGCGGTTGTAACGCTTTCAAGGCCGTAGTTGTGCCCGATTCCGGCGGGGAATTCTGTCACGTTCGCGCGGAGCGCACACGCGGCACGCCGATAACTCCTGACGCGCCCCGTTCGTGGGCCGCCGACGAGCCGGTTTTCCCAGTCCGGTTACGCTTCCCGCTCCTGACTACGTTGCGCGTCCCGCTCCGGGTTCAGCTTGCTGAGGAAAGTTTCGAGCTGCTGGTAGAGGCCTGGTCCGGCGGCCATCGCCATCGAGGTACTCTCGGCCCGCCCGGCCAGCCCGCCGACCAGCGCGCCTGCCTCGCGGGCGATCAGGCCGCCGGCTGCGAAATCCCAGTAGTTCAGGCCGCGCTCGTAGAAGGCGTCGAGCCGCCCGGCGGCCACCGAGCACAGGTCCACCGCCGCGGAGCCGCCCCGGCGGATGTCCCGGATGTACGGCAGCAGGGCCGCGAGCACCTCGCCCTGGACCTGGCGGCGCCCCGCGTCATAGCCGAAGCCGGTACCGACCAGGGCCTGGCCCAGCGGTACGTCCGAGGAGCAGCGCAGCGCCAGCCCGGCTTCGCCCCGGTGCAGCCAGGCGCCCTGGCCGGCCACCGCGGTGAACCTCTCGCCGTGCCGCGGCACCTCGACCACCCCGGCGACCACCGTGCCGTCCACCTCCGCCGCGATGGACACCGCCCAGTCGCGCAGGCCGTAAAGGTAGTTGACGGTCCCGTCCAGCGGGTCGACGATCCAGCGCACCCGCCCCGGCTGGTCCGCTTCGGCACCATCGCCGGCCGGGCCGCCCGCGGTCTGGCCGCCTTCCTCGCCGAGGACGGCGTCGCCGGGACGGTGCGCGCGTATCCGGCTGGTGATCAGCGCCTCGGACCGGCGGTCCATCTCGGTCACGACGTCGGTCGGACTCGATTTGGTCTGCACGACCTCGGGTCTCTCGTCGCCTCGCCAGGTGGCCAGCAGCCGCCCTGCCTCGGTGGCCGTCGCCACCGCGATTCGCAGCAGCGCCTCGGCGTCCTCGCTCGCCTGGGGGATGGTCATGCCCGCGCTCCTGTTCCCGGCCGGCCGGCGGCCGCCACGTACCGGCAGCAGTCCGCCGGGCAGTCGTGGCCTGGCACGATGCCATCGGGCAGCGCGAGCCGCTCCTGTACGAGCTCGGTGATCATGGAGACGAACGCCGGGTCGCTGCCGGGGGTGGCCGCCCGGGCAAAGGCCAGACCCAGCGAGTCGGCCGTCTCGGCCGCCTCGACGTCAAGGTCGTGCCGGACTTCCATGTGGTCGGACACGAACCCGACGGGGATCACCACCACGGCCTTCGTCCCGGACTTGGACAGCTCACCCAGGTGATCGCGGATGTCGGGTTCCAGCCACGGCTGGGAGGGAGGACCGCTCCGGCTCTGGTACGCCAGCGTCCACGGGTGCGTGCCACCGCCGACCCGTTCGGCCACCAGGCCGGCCGCCTCGGTCAGCTCGGCCACATAGCAGTTGGTTCCACCTGGCCCGCTGGCCTCGGCCATCGCGACCGGGATGCTGTGCGCGGTGAACACCAGGTGGGCGTCGTCCCGCAGGTCGGCGGGAAGCGCGGCCAGTGCGGCGCGGGTACTCGCGGCGAACGGCTCGATGAAGCCGGGGTGGTTGAAGAAGCGCCTGATCTTGTCGATCCTCGGCGCGGCCGGGCCCACCTCGGCGCGCGCCCGCTCGATGTCCTCCAGGTACTGCCGGCAGCTCGAGTAGGAGCTGTACGCGGAGGTCACCAGGGCGACGGCCCGCTTCACGCCGTCGGCCGCCATGGCCCGGACCGTGTCGGTCAGGTACGGCGTCCAGTTCCTGTTCCCCCAGTAGACGGGCAGCGACAGGCCGCTGGCCGGGAAGGCGGCGCGGATCGCGGCCAGCAGGTCCCGGCACTGCTGGTTGATCGGGCTCACCCCGCCGACCGCGTAGTAGTGCTCGGCCACGCTGGCCAGCCGCTCCGGGGGGACGCCGCGGCCGCGCGTGACGTTCTGCAGGAACGGCATCACGTCGTCGGGGCCTTCCGGGCCGCCGAACGAGACGAGCAGGAAGGCGTCGTAGGCCGGCATGTCTCCATCCAACCAGGGCGGCCGGACGGCTATGCCCACGGAGGGGTCTGGCGACCCGGCCGCCGGACGCACTGGATCCGGGATTTCACGGCGCTAGAACGCACTGGATCCGGGTTTCATGGCGTTCCGGCTGGCCCGGCGCCTACGCCGGAGACCCTGCACGCCCAGGTAATCCGGTTGGCGGTGTCCGATATCGTGATCTTCATGGGGCAATGCGGCCGATGACCGGGCTTGATGAGGCGGAAAGGCCCGCCAGTCGCTCCCCCGCCGGCCTGCTGACCAGGCCGCTGCGGCCGTACGCCGAGATCTTCACGATCCCCGGGGCCTGGCGCTTTTCCGTGGCGGGCGTCATCGGGCGGATGCCGATGTCGATGTTCGGGCTGGGTACTGTCCTGCTCATCTCGGCCGTCACCGGGAAGTACGGCGTAGCCGGCACGGTATCCGCGGTCGGCTCGCTCGGCTACGCGTTCACCTCTCCCCGGGTCGCCCGGGCGGTGGACTCGCATGGTCAGCGGCGCGTCCTGATCCCGCTGCTCACCGTGTTCA
Source organism: Streptosporangiaceae bacterium (assembly GCA_036758545.1). GTDB lineage: Bacteria > Actinomycetota > Actinomycetes > Streptosporangiales > Streptosporangiaceae > Palsa-504. The sequence goes on from DAIOWL010000111.1 coordinate 11,535, forward strand.
CCGTGGCCACCGCGCTGCTCATCGTGGCCGTCGAGCTTCACCTGCCCACCTGGGCATTCTTCCTACCGGGGGCGGTCGCGGGATCGGCCATGCCGTCGCTGGGCGCGATGGTCCGGTCGCGCTGGAGCGTCCTGCTCGCGGGCTCGCCCCGGCTGCACACCGCGTTCTCCTTCGAGTCGGTCGCCGACGAGCTGTGCTTCATCATCGGCCCGGCCGCGGTGACGCTGCTCGCGACCGAGGTCTTCCCCGCCTCCGGCGTCGGCGTCGCGGCTGTGCTGTGCCTGGTGGGGACGCTGTGGTTCGCCGCAGAGCGCGGTACCGAGCCGGCGGTGGTCCGGCGCGAGCGGCCCGCCAGCCGGGCCGGGCGGCGGGCCGG
>DAIOWL010000112.1:0-1476 GCA_036758545.1 Streptosporangiaceae bacterium
GAACGCACTGGATCCGGGGTTTCATGCCGTTCCAGCTGGCTCGGCGCACTCGGATCGTGATGCTGATGGTGCCGGTGTTACCTGAGTCCGGTTCTGCAGGCGCACCGCCCAGCCCGCACCCCCGGCCCAGCCCGGGCCGCCTCAGTGCAACGATAGGACGGTGACAGCTGACAGCGTGACCGCGCAGGATGAGGTCGTCGACATCTGCCGCGACCTGATCAGGATCGACACCTCTAACCCAGGGGACCATTCCGGCCCCGGCGAGCGCCAGGCCGCCGAATACGTCGCCGCCAGGCTCTCCGAGGTCGGCCTGGAGCCCACGGTCCTGGAGTCGCACCCCAAGCGCACCAGCGTGGTCGCAAGGCTAGAAGGCCAGGACCGGACCAGGCCCGCCCTGCTCGTCCACGGTCACCTCGACGTAGTCCCCGCCAACGCAGAAGACTGGCAGTACGACCCGTTCTCCGGCGAGATCGCCGACGACTGCGTCTGGGGCCGCGGCGCGATCGACATGAAGGACATGGACGCGATGATGCTGGCGGTCGTCCGCCAGCGCCTGCGCGAGCAGCGCAAGCCGTCCCGCGACATCGTGCTCACCTTCACCGCGGACGAGGAGGCCGGCGGCACCTGGGGCGCGAGCTTCCTGGTCAACAAGCACCCGGAGCTGTTCGAGGGGGTCACCGAGGCGGTCGGCGAGGTCGGCGGCTTCAGCCTGACCCTCGCGGGCCAGCGCCTCTACCTGCTGCAGACCGCGGAGAAGGGGATGGCCTGGCTGCGGCTGACGGCGCGCGGCACGGCCGGCCACGGCTCGATGGTGAACCCGGACAACGCGGTCACCGAGCTGGCCGAGGCGATCGGCCGGCTGGGTCGGCACGAGTGGCCGGTCCGGCTCATCCCGTCCGTCCAGGCATTCCTGGAAGGTGCAGCTCAGGCACTTGACACCGAATTTGCCCCGAACGACCCGGGTCAATTGCTCAGCAAAATAGGTTCTCTCTCTCGTATTATCGGCGCAACGCTGCACAACACGGTAAATCCGACAGTTTTGCGGGCCGGGTACAAAGTGAATGTCGTGCCGCAGACCGCGACCGCGGAAGTGGACGGCCGTTACCTCCCCGGTTACGAGGAGGAGTTCCTGGCCGAGCTCGACCGGGTGCTAGGGCCCGGCGTCACCCGGGAGTTCATCCACCACGACATCGCGCTCGAGACCACCCCCGACGGTGCCCTGTACGACGCGATGACCAGCGCACTTCTCGCCGAGGACCCGGACGCCAAGGTGATCCCCTACTGCCTGTCGGCCGGCACGGACGCCAAGTCGTTCTCCCGGCTCGGCGTGCGCTGCTTCGGGTTCACTCCCTTGCGGCTGTCGCCAGATCTGGACTTTTCCGGAATGTTTCACGGGATAGACGAACGCGTTCCGGTCGAAGGCCTGCGTTTCGGAACCCGCGTCCTGGACGGATTCCTCGGCTGCTGTTAGTGCTT
>DAIOWL010000112.1:1576-7564 GCA_036758545.1 Streptosporangiaceae bacterium
GCCTGCGTTTCGGAACCCGCGTCCTGGACGGATTCCTCGGCTGCTGTTAGTGCTTAACTGAGGTCAGCGCCATAACGGCCTGGACTCATTTTCCGGCACGTCGCTCAAATCCGCGTTTTGCGCGCTGCCCGGCGCCGGCGTGGCCTATGCCTCGGATAACGGCAACACGACCGGGAACGGCAACGTCTCGGTCGGCGCGGGTGCCGTCGCCGTCGCCCGGCGTCGCCGGAACAGCGAGGTCTAAGTAGAACCCGCCTGCCGCCCCAGGCGGCAGAGCGACACCGTGCGCGGCTTCCCCTCGTATTCCCCTTCCGGGGGAAGCCGCGCACGAGCCGGTTACGAACGGGGCGTGTGTGCCAGCGGCATACACGCCCCGTTCGCTTGGTTGTTACTGTGCAGGCTCAGAATGTGCGGACTGGGCGTATGATTCGCCTTCGGAGGGTAGCCTTCCTGCTGCCGTCGGCGTTGAGCGAGAGCCTGGACAGTTCCCAGTCCCCGTACTCGGCGTGGTCGGTCAGGATCCTCCGCGCGGCGTCGCGAGCATCTCGGGACGTACCGCGTGGCAGGTACACGACGAGGTAGGCGTACTCGGCCATCGGTCCTATTGTGCTCGAGTTCACCGGTGATTCAACCTGCGGTAGTGAAATCTGCCGTGTATTCGGGCGAGCCCGAGGGAACACACCGAACCGGCCCGGTGGTTTCAGCTGTGGGGCGGCGTGTGACCACGGGTAGCGTGAGGGCGGTCACGACGCAGATGCGAGGACGGGAAGAGCGTGCCAGCAAGGACAGAAACGGCGAAGACGAAGGCGGGAACGACCGCCAAGGCCACCAAGGGCAAGAGCACCACGGCCGCACGGGGTAAGGCCACGCCCGCAAACGGCCACGGTACCAAGCTGGTCATCGTCGAGTCCCCGTCCAAGGCCAGGACGATCGCCGGTTACCTCGGCCAGGGATACGTGGTCGAGTCCAGCGTCGGCCACATCCGTGACATGCCGGACAGCGCGGCCGAGATCCCGGCCAAGTACCGGGGCGAGCCGTGGGCCCGGCTCGGCGTCGACGTCGACCACAACTTCGAGCCGCTGTTCGTCGTGCACAGCGACAAGCGCCAGCAGGTCTCCAAGCTCAAGAGCCTGCTCAAGGACGCCGACGAACTCCTGCTCGCCACCGATGAAGACCGCGAGGGCGAGGCCATCGCCTGGCACCTGCTGGAGGAGCTCAAGCCCAAGGTGCCGCACAGCCGGATGGTCTTCCACGAGATCACCCCGGAGGCGATCGCCCGGGCCATCGCCAACCCGCGCCAGGTGGACGACGGCCTGGTCGACGCCTACCAGGCGCGCCGGGTGCTGGACCGGCTGTACGGGTACGAGGTCTCGCCCGTGCTGTGGAAGAAGGTCATGCCCAAGCTGTCCGCCGGGCGGGTGCAGTCGGTCGCCACCCGGCTGGTGGTCGACCGGGAGCGGGAGCGGATCGCGTTCCGCCCGGCCGCCTACTCCGACCTCGAGGCCGAGTTCGCCACGAAGGACCACGGCAAGCCAGACGTCACCGACCCGACCAGCTTCACCGCGAACCTGGTCGCCGTGGACGGCCGCCGGGTCGCCCAGGGCCGCGACTTCACGTCCGTAGGCGAGCTGAAGAGTGCCGATGTCCTGCACCTGGACGCCGAAGCCGCCGCCGCCCTGGCGCAGCGCCTCCAGAACGCCGCCTTCGCCGTGTCCAGCGTGGAGCGCAAGCCGTACCGGCGCTCGCCGTACGCGCCGTTCCGCACCACGACGCTGCAGCAGGAGGCCTCGCGCAAGCTGGGCTTCTCGGCCAAGCACACGATGTCGATCGCGCAGCGGCTGTACGAGAACGGCCACATTACCTATATGCGCACCGACTCGGTGACGCTGTCCCAGACCGCGATCAGCGCGGCCCGCAAGCAGGCCGCCGAGCTGTACGGCGCGAACTACGTGCCGGACGCCCCGCGCACCTACGCCAGCAAGGTGAAGAACGCGCAGGAGGCGCACGAGGCCATCCGCCCGGCCGGGGACAGCTTCCGCACCCCGAACCAGGTCCGCTCCGAGCTGTCCTCGGACGAGCGGCGCCTGTACGAGCTGATCTGGCAGCGCACGGTCGCCTCGCAGATGAAGGACGCCACCGGCGAGTCGGTCTCGGTCCGGGTGGCGGGCACCTCCACCGGTAACGAGCGGGCCGAGTTCGGCGCGACCGGCAAGGTCATCAACTTCTACGGCTTCCTCAAGGCCTACGTCGAGGACACCGACGACGCCGCCGACCGGGACGACCGGGAGCGCAGGCTGCCGCCGCTGGCCGAGAGCGACCCGCTCGACGTGCTGCGGCTGGCCCCGGCCGAGCACTCCACCAGGCCGCCGGCCCGCTACACCGAGGCGTCGCTGGTCAAGGAGCTGGAAGACCGGGAGATCGGCCGGCCGTCCACCTACGCGACCATCATCGGCACGATCCTGGACCGCGGCTACGTGTTCAAGAAGGGCACCGCGCTGGTCCCGTCGTTCCTCGCCTTCGCCGTCGTCACCCTGCTGGAGCGGCACTTCGGCCAGCTGGTCGACTACGAGTTCACCGCGCACATGGAAGACGTGCTGGACGAGATCGCCCGCGGTGAAGCCGAACGGGTGCCGTGGCTGCGCCGGTTCTACTTCGGCACCCCCCAAGGCGAGGGCGACGGCGCCGACCCGGGCCTGAAGTCCCTGGTGGGCGACATCAGCGACATCGACGCCCGCGAGGTCAGCTCGTTCCCGCTGGCCGGCTCCGACATCGTGGTCCGGGTCGGCCGGTACGGCCCGTACCTGGAACGGGACGGGCAGCGGGTGAACGTCCCCGAGGACATCGCGCCGGACGAGCTGACCGTGGAAAAGGCCGAGGAGCTCTTTAACCAGCCGAACGGGGACGTGTCTCTCGGCACCGACCCGGACAGTGGCCGCGAGGTGGTCGCCAAGGCCGGGCGGTTCGGCCCCTACGTCACCGAGCTGCTGCCCGAGGACGCGCCGTCCTCGGCCAAGCCGAGGACCGCCTCGCTGCTGAAGTCCATGGCGCTGGACACGGTGACGCTGGACGACGCGCTGAAGCTGCTCAGCCTGCCCCGTACCCTCGGCGAGCTGGACGGCGAGCAGGTCACCGTGCAGAACGGCCGGTACGGGCCGTACGTGAAGAAGGGCACGGACAGCCGGTCGCTCGAGTCGGAGGAGCAGCTGTTCACGCTGACCCTGGCCGAGGCCAAGGAGCTGTTCGCCCAGCCGAAGACCCGCGGCCGCCGCACCGGCGCCGCGGCCCCGCCGCTGCGCGAGCTCGGCCAGGACCCGGCCACCGGCAAGCCGATGGTGATCAAGGACGGCCGGTTCGGCCCGTACGTGACCGACGGGGAGACCAACGCGTCGCTGCGCAAGGGTGACGAGGTGGCCGAGATCACCGATCAGCGGGCGGCCGAGCTCCTCGCCGACCGGCGCGCGGCTCCGCCGACGACCCGCCGCAGGACCACTACTACCAGGAAGAAGGCAGCCACGCCTGCCCGTTCGGGGTCTAAAAGATCTTGACCTTCGTCCGTATAATGAGGATCGGGGACTAAGCCGTTATGCGGCCAGCACTGTCGATACGCTTACGCCGTGAACTTCCGCGCCGCACCGCATGAGGGCGACGCCGACCGGGGAAAGACCGGAAACGGCGCCGCGCGGCGCCACCATGCCCGGCGCCAGGGAGGGCAAGGAGTCCTGTCGATCAAGCCGTTTCGCCGGCTGTGGATCGCACTGTCCCTGTCCAGCCTGGGCGACTGGCTGAGCATCGTCGCGCTCACCGCGCTGGCGCCCTCGCTGGCCAGCGGCGGCGCGGTGGCGAAGGGTTCGGCCGTCGGCGGCGTCTGGCTGGCCACGCTGCTGCCCGCATTGCTGTTCGGCCCGCTGGCCGGGGCGCTGGCGGACCGGATGGACCGCCGGACCATGATGATCGTCGGCGACGTGATCCGCGGCCTGCTGTTCGTGTCCATCCCCATCTTCCCGAACCTGACCTGGATCTACGTCGCCAAGTTCCTGGCCGGCATCGCGACCCAGTTCTGGGCTCCGGCGACCTCCGCGTCCATCCCCAACCTGGTGCCGAAGGACAAGCTGGAACGGGCCAATCAGCTCAGCATCCTGAGCACGTACGGCACGGCGCCGCTCGCGGCCGCCCTGTTCAGCGTGCTCGCCCTGGTCAGCGACGGGGTCAGCCGGGTCACGCCGCTGTTCCACGCCAGCAACGTGGACCTGGCCCTGTACTTCAACGCCGCCTCCTACTTCATCTCCGCGCTCACCGTCTACTTCATCCGCGAGATTCCCAAGCGGAACGACAGCGAGAAGATCTCGGCGCCGTCCGCGGCCAAGTCCATCTGGGAGGGCTGGCGGTTCATCGGCAGGACCCCGGTGGTGCGCGGCCTGGTGATCGGCATGGTGGGCGCGTTCGCCGCGGCCGGCGTGGTGATCGGCCTGGGCTACTTCTACATCACCTTCACCCTGCACGGCGGCAGCGCCGGCTGGGGCCTGGTCTTCGCCGCGATCTTCGTCGGCATGGCGCTGGGCATGGTCGTCGGCACCAAGGTGCTCGGCAGCTTCAGCCGCCGACGGCTGTTCGGCATCACGATCGCGGCCGCGGCGGTGCCGCTCGCGCTCATCGGGCTGATCCCGAACCTGGGCGCCGTCGTTCTGTTCGTGGTGCTGCTCGGCGCGCTGTCCGGGGTCGCCTACTCCACCGGCTTCACCATCGTCGGCCTGGAGGTGGACGACGCCACCCGCGGCCGGGTCTTCGCCTTCTTCCAGTCCTCCATCCAGATCATCCTGCTCACCGTCATCGCCGCCGTCCCGTTCCTGTCGGCCCTGTTCACCAGGCTGATCGTCAGCCTGAACGGCACCGGGGACGTGAAGATCGGCACGGTCACCTACGTCTCGGCCGGGCAGAACGCGGTGATCCTGCTGGCCGCCCTGGTGGCGTTCCTGCTCGGGATCCGGGCCTACCGGCAGATGGACGACCGCAAGGGCGTGCCGCTGCGCGAGGACCTGATGGCGGCGATCCGCAACGAGCCGCCCCCGCCGGTCGGCGAGCCGGCGCACCTGAACGGGCACGCCCCGGCTGGACCGCCGCCGGGGCTGCTGATCGCGTTCGAGGGCGGCGAGGGCTCGGGCAAGACCACGCAGGCCCGGCTGGTCGCCATCTGGCTGCGCGAGCTCGGCTACGACGTGGAGAAGACGCACGAGCCCGGCGCGACCAAGATCGGCATGCGGCTGCGCGCACTGCTCCTGGACACCTCGCACACCGGCATGTCGCCGCGCGCCGAGGCGCTGATGTACGCGGCCGACCGGGCCGAGCACGTCGCCTCGGTCATCGCGCCCGCGCTGGCCCGGGGCGCGGTCGTCATCACCGACCGCTACGTCGACTCCTCCCTCGCCTACCAGGGCGCGGGCCGGGACCTGCCGGTCGACGAGATCGCCAGGTTCAACCGGTGGGCGACCGGCGGGCGCACCCCGGATCTTACGATCCTGCTGGATATGGACCCGATGGCCGGGCTGAGCCGCCGGGCCCGCTCGGCCGACCGATTGGAGGCCGAGCCCGCCGACTTCCACCTCCGGGTCCGGGCCGCCTTCCTGGCCCTGGCCCGCGCCGAACCCGCCCGCTACCTGGTGCTCGACGCCGACCGGCCGCCCGCCGAGATCACCCGCGAGATCCAGGAGCGGATCCGCGTGCTGCTCCCCGACCCGGTGCCCTCGGCCGCCGAGGCCAGCACCGGTGACTTCCCCGCGATCAGGGAAGAGGTCCTGACCCCCACGCCTTCCCCGCACGGGGGGCTCCCGCCCCCCGTCCCCCCTGGCCGCTCCCTGCCCGGGGGCCCCCCGCCCCCCGGGCCCCGCGGTCGGCACCGCCCGTGACCGGTGTTTCCGTCCGGGACCCGGGCGTCTTCCGCGACCTCCCCGGCCAGGACGCGGTCGTCGCCCAGCTCCGCCGGGCCGCCGCCGG
>DAIOWL010000112.1:7664-11905 GCA_036758545.1 Streptosporangiaceae bacterium
GCGACCTCCCCGGCCAGGACGCGGTCGTCGCCCAGCTCCGCCGGGCCGCCGCCGGGGCCTCGGCCCTGCTGGCCGGCGAGCGCGTGGAGCCTGGCGCGATGACCCACGCCTGGCTGTTCACCGGCCCGCCCGGGTCGGGGCGCTCGGTGGCGGCGCGGGCCTTCGCCGCCGCGCTGCTGTGCGACGAGGGTGGCTGCAACGAGTGCAACAGCTGCCGCCAGGTCTTCGCCGGCACCCACGCCGACCTGCTGCTGATCCGCCCCGAGGGCCTGTCCTACGGGGTGAAGCAGACCCGCGACCTGGTGCTGCGCGCGGCGGGCAAGCCGACCGGCGGGCGCTGGCAGATCGTCCTGTTCGAGGACGCCGACCGGTGCACGGAACAGGCCGCCAACGCCCTGCTCAAGGCGATCGAGGAGCCCGCCCCGCAGACCGTCTGGCTGCTCTGCGCGCCGTCGGCCGAGGACCTGGTGCCCACGATCAGGTCGCGCTGCCGGGTGGTCACGCTCGTCGTTCCGTCGTCGGCGGCCGTGGCTCAGGTGCTGACCGAGCGGGATGGCATCGAGCCCGCTCGCGCGCTGGCCGCGGCGCGTGCGGCGCAGGGACACATCGGCCGCGCCCGGCGCCTGGCTCTTGACGCCTCCGCGGCTAAGCGCCGCGCCGACGTGCTGCGCGTCCCGTCGTCGGTGACCTCGCTGGGCCCGGCCCTGTCCGCGGCCGCCACCCTGGTCCGCACCGCCGAGGAGGAAGCCAAGGCGGTCACCGAGGAGCTCGACGAGCCGGAACGCGAGGCGCTGCGCCGGGCGTTCGGCGAGGGATCCTCGGGCAAGGGCGTGGCCAAGGCGATGCGCGGCATGGCCGGCGCCATGAAGGACCTGGAGGACCGGCAGAAGTCCCGCGCCACCCGGGTCAAGCGCGACACCCTGGACCAGGCCCTGCTCGAGCTGGCCCTGTTCTACCGCGACATCTTGATGCTGCAGCTCGGCGCCGGAGTAGAGCTCGCCAACCCCGAGTCCGACCTGCGCAAGCTCGCCTCCGCCTCCGCTCCCGAGGCCACCCTCCGCCGCCTGCAGGCCATCATGCACTGCCGCGAGCTCCTCACCCTCAACGTAGCCCCCCTGCTCGCCGTCGAGGAAATGGCCCTCTCCCTCTCCGAAGGCTGACCCCGCCCTGGTCAGGTTTGCGGCTGGGCGTCCGAGGGAATGGCCGGGCCTGGCCAACTTACGATGAGATTTTCCAGCAGCGATACGGAGGATCGCCGGAGGCGCTAACGCCTGCAGGTCAGTGATGGTTGAGTCGCCAGTGACAGCCCCGGGACCTGATTCCCTGCTCGCCACCAAGCTGCACATGCCTGGGCCGCGGGCGGGCCTGGTGCTGCGGCCGCGGCTGCTGGCGCGGCTCGATGAGGGCCTGGGGCGGGGGCTGGTCCTGGTCTGCGGGCCGGCCGGGTACGGCAAGACGGTCCTGCTGGCGGACTGGGCCCGGCGCGGCGAGGTCCCGGCCGCGTGGCTGTCGCTGGACGCGGCCGATAATGATCCGGCGCGGTTCTGGCGGCACGCGGTGGCCGCGCTGGACCGGGCCCGCCCGGGGACGGGCGAACGGGTGGCCCCGCTGCTCGGGCCGCCCGCGCCGTCGTCGTTCCAGGGGCTGGTCACGGCGCTGATCAACGATCTGGCCGCGGACCAGGCCCTGCTCGTCCTCGACGATTACCACCTGATCAGCGCGCGGCAGGTGCACGAGTCGCTCGCGTTCCTGGTCGAGCACCGGCCGGCCGGGATCTGCGTGGTGCTGGCCAGCCGCAGCGACCCGCCGCTGCCACTGGCGCGGCTGCGGGCACGCGGCCAGCTGACCGAGATACGTGAGGCCGAGCTGCGGTTCACGCCCGCGGAGGCCGGGGAGCTGCTGCAGCACGCGGCGTCGGCCCTGCCGGATGCGTCGGTGGCGGCGCTGGCGGCCCGGACCGAGGGCTGGGCGGCCGGGCTGCAGCTGGCCGCGCTGTCCCTGCGTGGGCAGGACGATGCCGCCGCTTTCGTGGCCGCGTTCACCGGCAGCAACCGGTACGTCCTGGACTACCTGGCCGGGGAGGTGCTCGAGGGGCAGGACGAGCGACTGCGGATGTTTCTGCTCGAGACGTCGGTGCTGGAGCGGCTCAGCGGCCGGCTGTGCGACGCGGTCACCGGCCGCGAAGGCAGCCAGGCGCTGCTAGAGGAGGCCGAACGGGCGGGGTTGTTCCTGATCCCGCTGGATGAGGTGCGCGGCTGGTGGCGTTATCACCACCTGTTCGCCGACCTGCTCCGCGCCCGCCTGCAACAAGAGCAGCCGGGACGTCTGGCGCAGCTGCACCGCAACGCCGCGGCCTGGTGCCAGGAGCACGGGCTGGCCGATGACGCCATCGGCCACGCGGCCGCGGCCGGGGAGATGCTCTGGGCAGCCCGGATCATCGAGCAGCACTTTGACCTGGTCCACCGCATCCGCGGCGAGGCGGCCACCATCGACCGCTGGCTGTCGGTCCTCCCCGCTGATGTGGTCAGGTCCCGCCCCCGGCTGCTGCTGGCGCAGGCTCACGTGGCCGGAGACAGCGGCCACCCCGAGGTCATGGAACCGCTGCTGGACGCGGCTGAGTGCGCGCCGCCCGACTGGGCCGATGAGCCATTCGAGCCGACGGCCGGTGTCGCGGCCAGCTTCCTGATCAATGTCCCGGCCCTGACCACGCTGAACCGCAGCTATCTCGCCCAGCTCCACGGCGACGCCGAGGCCACGGCCGCGTTCGCCGCGCAGACCCTGGCCGAGAGCAAACCAGAAGAACGGGCGCTGAGCGCCACGGCGCAAGGATTCCTGGCCGTGGCCGAATGGCTGTGCGGCCGGCTCACCGAGGCCGAACGCGCCTTGGCATCCAGCGTCACCGAGTGGCGCCAGACCGGCGAGCTCACGCTGATCGCATGGGGCTGGTACGAGCTGGCGCTGATCCAGCTCGCCCAGGGCCGCCTGGACGCGGCCGCGCTGACCTGCGAGCAGGCCCTGGGCAGCCTGGTCACGTCCGGCCGGGCGCCGCCGGCCGCCGGACCGAGCTACGCGGTCCTGGCCGATATCGCCTACCAGCGAGACGAACTCGACAGCGCCTTGCGGTACGCGACCGAGGGCACCGCGCTGTGCCGCCAGTTCGTCTACACTCTCCCGCTGGCCAGCGGCCTGGCCACGCTGGCGATGATCCGGCAGGCCACCGGCGATCCGGCCGGGGCGCTGGCGGCGATCACCGAGGCCGGGCAGGCCGCACCGGGCCCGGCGGGCCCGCTCAACCCAGTCCCGGCCCGGCGGGCCCGGCTGCTGCTGGCCCAGGGCGACCTGGCCGCCGCGGCCCGTTTCGCGCAGGAGAACGGCCTCGGCCCGGACGATGAGCCAGACTACGCCCGCGAGCCCGGCTACCTGGTGCTGGCCAGGGTCCTGCTGGCCCAGGACCGGCCCGGCCAGGCGCTGGCACTGCTGGACTGGCTGCACGCCGCGGCGATCGCCCAGGGCCGTACCGGCAGCCTGATCGAAACCGGCGTGCTACGGGCGCTGGCGCTGGCCGCCACCGGCGATGAGTCAGACGCGGTCACGGCCCTGGCTGGGGCGCTCCTGCTCGCCTGCCCGCAGGGCCACGTGCGGGTCTTCGCTGACGAGGGCCCGCCCATGGCCGCGTTGCTCGGCCGGCTCATCGCGGCCCAGCGAGCCGGGTCGGGGTTCCAGGCCGCCGCCGGTGTCCCGCTCGGCTACCTGGCCCGGCTCCAGCGGGCCTTCGCCGCCGGACCGTCCGCGCCTGATCCCGGCCCTTCCGGCATCATTGAGCCGCTGACCAGACGCGAGCTCGAGGTGCTGAGAATGGTAGCGGCGGGCCGGTCGAACCAGGCCATCGCCCGCGAACTGGTGGTCACCCTGGACACCGTCAAGAAGCATGTGGGCCACGTCCTGGGCAAGCTGGGCGCGGCCAACCGCACCGAGGCGGTGGCCCGGGCCCGCGAGCTGAGCCTCATCCCCTGACGCGCCGAGCAGTTGCGGGCGGCTGACCACGGAGGACTGCTGCTCGAGGAGGCCGGCCAGGCCGTCGGGGGACGATGTTCGGGGCATGCCCAGAGAATGACACCGGGCTCCGACAAACGTCGGGCGCCCGCGCCAGCCTGGTAGCGGCGAACCCGACAACGTAGTCTGGCTGCGTGGGCATGATGATGGCGGTGAGCTTCGAGCGGTACGGTCGGCTCTACTACCTC
>DAIOWL010000113.1:0-11892 GCA_036758545.1 Streptosporangiaceae bacterium
TCACCGGGTTGTTCGGCATCGCCGCCCAGACGGCCCGCCAGGCGGCCAGCCGCAGGCCGGGCCGGCCGCGGCCGGAGATGGAGGTCTTGCCCTGGGCGGCGCCGGAGGCGTTGTCGCGCGGGCACAGCCCGGCGTGCTTGACCAGGGCCCGCGGGGTGGCGAACCGGGCAGGGTCGCCGGTCTCGGCCAGGATCGCCGCCGCCCCGGTCACGGTCAGCCCCGCGATCGTGGTGACCAGCCCGGCCAGCCCGAGCTCATCCATGACCGCGCACATCCGGGTCTCGGCATCGGCGAGCCGGACGCGGATATCCCGCCAGTCACCCAGCGCCAGGTGCGCTCGCTCCAGGGCGCCTGGCCGGTGCGCGGTGACCCCGGCCGGGTCCGACAATGCGGCGAACACGGCCCGGATGATCCGCAGGCACGGCCGGATCCCGCCCCACCGGGGCAGCTCCCGCCGCACCGCCGCGGTGAACCGGTCCAGGCCCAGCCGCCGGACCCGGCGCAGGTCCCCGGCGCACCGGCCCGGCACCACGGCCAGTGACGCGCGCCAGGTCACCGGCCGGAACGGGCCCGGTGACGCGGCCAGCACCGCGGGCCAGGCGCATTCCAGCAGATCCCGGATCTGGTTCACCGCCGCCGTCGCGCCGGTGGTCAGCTGGCGGCGGCGCGCCCCCAGGTGACGCAGCCGCGCCCACACCGCACCGGCCCGCTCCGGCTCGTAACAGCGCAGCTCACTGGCCAGCCGCGCGATCAGCACCGCGTCCTTGGGATCGGACTTGTCCCGGGTCAGGTCCTCGCCCTCGCGCGCCCGGTAGACCAGCAGCGGCTGCACGCACACCAGCGCCAGCCCCCGCCCGGCGGCCAGCTGGTCCAGGACCCGCCACCGGTGCCCGGTCGGCTCGCACGCCACCGTCACCGACGCAAAACCCGCCTCACAGGCCCGGGCCACGGCCCAGTCCAGCAGCTCGCCCAGCTCCCAGGCCCGGGCACTGACCCGGCGGCGGGCGATCACCCGCGAATCATGATCGGTCACCACCGCGGCCTGCTTGTCATCCGCCAGGTCGATCCCGACGATCGCGTTGCCGTGCGGAACCAGCTCCCGCAACCGCGCCAGCCGCGCGTTGCGATTGCGGTCTCCCCGGGACAAGCCACTACCGTTACCCACGGACGTCCTCCTTGATGCGCTGGGATCCGAACCCGACAACCGCATCAGGAGGACGTCTTCACATCCAGCACCGACGCGCATGAGGAGTTACTAGCGGGCATTCACCCCGAGCACGGCGATGTATAAATATACGGTCCTGCGGGGCTGCAGCCGGGTCGTACCCGGGACTGCCGTGTCGGTCGGCGTAGCGAAGAAATCTCGATAACCGCATACGGACCCGCCGTTACGTGCGCCGTTGCCGGACGGACAGGGGTTCGCTCTGGCCAGTGCCGGACTGGATGGTCTGCGCCGCTCCTCCTGGTCATCTGGTAGTACCAACCGGAGAAACCGCTGCCCTACCGTGGCCGCATGGGGCAACCTGCCGTCCGCGCTGCCGCCGCACGGCACAGTGCTGGCCTGGGCACGCGGCTGCCGGTGCGTTTGGTGCGAACCCGAGTACAAGCGTTTCGTGTCCGAACTGGCACTGCGAGGGCCGCTGAGGCTTCCCGCTCAGCCGGAGCCCCGCAACTTGGACGCCGACACCCTCGCCCGGCTGGAACCGGCGGTGAGCCGGCCTGAGTGCCCCGTGTGCGGCGTGCCGCGCCATCAGCGGTGCCGTAACCTGGCGTTCCCCAGCATTTCGCGCCGGCTCATCCTCAGCGCCGAAGTTGACTCGTGACCGAGAGTCCAACGATCCGCCGGCCACGGTCCGCCAGGTGGCCCGCGGTCACCGCCCAGAGCCAGGAGGGGCCAGGGTTTGCCCTCGTGCGGGTTCGTGTGCGTGATGCGACACTTGTTCGGTGCCGCTAACTGTCCTGATCGTCGATGACCACGAGGGCTTCCGGCAGGTTGCGCGTGCGCTGCTGGAGGCGGCTGGCATCCGGGTCGTGGGCGAGGCCGCTGACGGGGAGTCGGCTATTACGGAGGCGGAGCGGTTGCGGCCGCAGCTGGTGCTGCTCGATGTTCAGCTTCCCGGCATCGACGGGTTCGAGGTGGCGGCGAGACTGGGCCAGGCGAGCGATCCGCCCGCTGTCGTCTTGACCTCGAGCCACGCGGCGAGCTCGTTTCGGCGTCGGCTCGCTCGGAGCCCGGCGCGTGCGTTCATCCCGAAGGATGAGCTGTCGGGCGAGGCGCTTGCCGCGCTGCTGGCCTGAGGCCGGTGCGCTGGCTCCGCTGTGCGATGTGGCCCGCCGGGCTCGGCTTCGGTGTGGTGGCGGAGTGGATCGGCCAGCCGCAGTTCATCGCCTTCGATGCTGCCGCGGGCTTTGCGCTGCTGTTCGGTGGCCTGGTGGCCTGGGCCCGCCGGCCTCGCAGCCGGGCCGGCCCCATCATGTCGGCGGGTGGCATTGCGTGGTTTCTCGGCACGTTGTGGGCGCCGGCGGTGTTCCTGCACCGCGGGCCGCTCGCGCAGCTGCTGATCTCGTACCCGGGCGGCAGGCTGTCGTCGCGGCTGGAGCGGGTGGCTGCCGGTGCGGCGTATGTGTACGCGGCCGTCGATTCCGTCGCTGGGAACGGCTACGCGACGATCTTCTTTGCGGTTGGCCTGGTGGCGCTGTCAGTGCGCCGCTACCTGGCCGCGACCGGCCCCCAGCGGCGGGCGCGGCTCGCCTCGGTTGCCGCGGCCGTGGCGTTCGGGCTGGTTCTCCTGCTGAGCGCGATCGCGCGCCTTGCCGGCGTGGGCGGCGGCTCGGTGATGCTGTTCGGGTATGACCTCACGGTCTGCCTTATCGCGATCGGCCTGTCGGCCGATTTGCTGTGGGGGCGCTGGGCGCAGGCGGCGGTGACCGGCCTGGTGGTCGATCTCGGCGAGCCGGCCGCGGGCGGCATCCTCCGGGACCGGCTGGCCCGGGCGCTCGGCGACCCGACGCTGGTGGTCGGCTACTGGCTGCCAGAGCAGGGCCGCTACGTGGACGAGGCGGGCCGAACGGTCGGGCTTCCTGCCGGGGATGCAAGGCGGGCCGTGACGCCGATCGATGAGGGCGGCCGGCAAGTCGCGGTCTTGGTGCATGACCCGGCTGTCCTCGACGATCCTGCTCTGCTGTCGGCGGTCGGCTCTGCTGCCCGGCTCGCGGTTTCGAATGCGCAGCTTCAGGCTGAGGTGAGCACACGCGTCGGCGAACTGGAGGCGTCCCGGCGCCGGATTGTCGAAGCGTCGGACGAACAGCGCAGCAGGCATGAGCGCGAGCTCCGCGACGGTGCCGAGCGGCGGCTCGCTCATGTGGCGGAGTTGCTCGAGGACTGCGGTGAGCCATGGGCGGAAGTCCGGGCGGGGGTGGACGCGGCCCGGGCCGAACTGCGTGAGTTCGCGCGCGGGATGCATCCCGCGGTGCTGGCCGAGCGCGGCCTCCAGGCATCGGTCGGTGAACTCGCCGGACGGTCCCCGATCCCGGTGGAGGTTGCCGTGCCCGCCGGGCGGTTCCCGCCCGCGATCGAGGCGGCGGCCTACTTCGTCTGCGCGGAGTCGCTGACGAACGTCGCCAAGCACGCCTCGGCGTCAGTGGCCCGCATCCGGATTGCGCATGAGCACGGGCGGCTGACCGTCGTCGTCGCCGACGACGGCGTCGGCGGAGCCGACCCTTCGCGCAGCTCCGGGTTGCGCGGCCTGGGCGACCGTATCGAGGCGCTCGGCGGCTCACTGGCCGTGGACAGCCCACCAGGCGGCGGTACCCGCGTGATGGCGGCGCTGCCGTGCGATTGATCGATCGGCTGGACCGCCATCGACGGTACAGGTGTGGCCGTCTGCCGGGCTCTTCGGCAGAGGCGACCCGCTGATGTCGCGTGACGCGGTGGCCCGCTTCCGCGGGCGGGTGCCGGGCGTGACTGACAACGGCGGCTTCTACCGGTTGTCGCTGCGGCCCGGGCTTGCCAGGATTGGCCCATGACGCGCGCACTGCGGTTCGCCGTTCTCGCGGCCGGACTGGCGTTCGGCGTGTTTTCGCTGGCTGCCGCCCGGCGCGGGGCCGGCTATGCGCTCGCCGGCGGTTCGGTGCTTACCGGAGCTGCGGAGCTGATCGCCGGCTATGCGCTGCTCGCGGTAGGGCTGGCCGCCTGGATGCGCTCCCGCCAGGCCCGGCTGGGAGTGATTCTGGTCGCGGCGTCTTTTGCCTGGTTCCTGGCCGGGTGGGACAGCCCGGGAGCGGGTTCTGCCTTGGCATTCACCGCCGGGCTCGCCCTGTACGCCGCGGCCCTGCCGGTTGTCGCGCACGCGGTGCTCGCTTATCCGGACGGCCGTGTCCGCTGGCGGCCGGGCCGGGCAGGCCTCGTCCTGGCTTACGCCGGCGCCGTGCTGGTACCCGGCCTCCTGGCCGCCGCGGTTTTCGATCCCGCCGCCGAGGGCTGTGCCCAGTGCCCGCGCAACCTGCTGCTCGCCGATGGCGACAGCGGCATGTACCAGAGCCTCAACCAGGCCGGCATGTACCTGGGTCTGGCCTGCTCGCTGCTGCTCATCCTGCTCGCCGTCGGAGGCCTCATCCGCTCGGCGCCCGCTGGCCGGCGCCTGGCTGCTCCCGTGGTGGCCGCGGGCTGCGTCTACCTGGGCCTCGTCGCCGCGGACTACGCGCACAGCCTGGCCCGCGGCTTCCTCGGCGACGATCCGCTCGACCGCCGGCTCTGGCTTGGCCAGGCGGCCGCGCTCTGCGCGCTCTCGCTGGGTGTCACCTGGGCCTGGCTGCGGGCCCGGCGGACGCGCGCCGCGCTCGCCCGGCTCGTGATCGAGCTGGCCGGGTCGCCCTCGGTGGGCGGCCTGCGCGATGTCCTCGCCGCCACGCTGCACGATCCGTCGCTGCAGCTTGCTTACCCGCTCGCCGACGGCAGATTCGCCGATGCGCGCTGTCGGCCGGTAGAGCTGAAGGGAGACAGGACGCCCATCGTCCGCGGCGGGCGGCAGGTGGCGCTGCTCTCGCACCGGCCCGGGCTGCTCACCGAGCCGGCCGTGGCCGAGGTAGCCGCGACGGCGCGCCTGGTGCTGGAGAACGAGCGCCTGCAGGCCGAGACCCTGTCCCAGCTCGAGGACCTGCACGCCTCGCGCCGCCGGATCGTCCAGGCCGGCGACGCCGCGCGGCGCCGGCTCGGACGCGATCTCCATGACGGCGCCCAGCAGCGGCTCGTCACGCTCGCGCTCGCGCTCCGCCTGGCCGCCACCCGGCTCGGTCCTGGCCTTGATGCTGCGCAAGCCCAGCGCGTCAGCGAGGCCGAAGCCGAGCTGCGCGCCGCTCTGGCCGACCTCCGCGAGCTGGCGCAGGGAATCTTCCCGGCGATGCTCGCCGAGGAAGGGCTTGCCACCGCGATCGAGGCGCTGGCGGAGGCGGTCCCGCTCGCGATCACGGCGCTGCCCGGCGAGCGATTCGGCGCTTCGGTGGAGGCGGCTGCCTACTTCGTCGTGGCCGAAGCGGTCAGGCAGAACGCGGCGGGCGTGCTCCGGGTCTGCGCCGCGCGGCGCGACGGCCGCCTTGTGGTCGAGGTAGCAGGAGACAGCGCGCCCGGTAGCATTACCGACCTCGAAGACCGCGTCGGCGCGCTCGGCGGCAGCGTCATGACCGTGCGCGAGCCGGACGGGCGGACGATGATCCGGGCGGAGATCCCATGCGAGTCGTGATCGCAGACGACGAGGTACTCCTCAGGGACGGACTGGACCGGCTGCTGACCGAGGCCGGCTTCGACGTCGTCGGCAAGGCGGGGACCGCGGGGGAACTGCTCCGCGAGGTCGCGCTGGCACGGCCCGACGTCGCGATCATCGACATCAAGATGCCGCCGACCCACACCGACGAAGGCCTCGTCGCCGCGCAGGAAATCCGCACCTCGCACCCGGACGTCGGGGTGCTCGTCCTGTCCCACTACCTTCAGTCGCATTACGCGATGCGGCTGATCGAGCATTACCCAGGCGGTGTCGGTTACCTGCTCAAGGAACGCGTGTCCGGCGTGGGCGTGCTGGCCGACGCGCTCACGCGCGTGCACGAGGGCGAGTGCGTGGTCGACCCGACGATCGTCTCCCGCCTCCTGCACCGCGCCCGCACCGCCAGCCCGGTCGGCCAGCTCACCGAGCGGGAACGCGAGGTGCTCGCCCTGATGGCCGAGGGCCGCTCCAACACCGGCATCTGCGACCGCCTGGCCCTGAGCCCCAAGACCGTCGAGGGGCACGTGCGGAACATTTTCATGAAACTCGGCGTCGGCGAGTCGGCCGACGATCACCGCCGCGTGCTCGCGGTGCTCAACTACCTGCGGTCAAGACCCCAGCAGGCGTAGTTCAGGCGGCCGCGCGTCAGCGCGGCAGCGCACCCGCCGGCGGCGGGCAGCGCCTGCTCAGGAAACGCCGCGAGGGCGTCGCGCCGATCCTGTTCCACGGCTTGACCAGGAAGGACACCGGCGACGCGGCGTCCTTGACCGGATACAGCGTCATCACGCCGCGGTACAGGCTCCACCGGAAGGCGAAGAACTCGCCCGGCTTGTTGGCGCCGCCATAAGCCCTGCCGCCGCCGTCAGTGAACAGCATCTCGAACCTGTCGCCCGTGACCGTGAAGGTTCCATAACCCCAGATGCACAGGGGCGTCTCCTCTTGCGTGAACGCGAACCGCCCCCGGTCAAGGACGAACGTGTACGCCCCGGCGTTCACCAGCGCGAGTGTGCCCTGGTGAACTCCGGCGGCCCGCAGGTCGGCGGGCGTACTAGTGAACTGCCAGACGCCATCGAGCGGCCCCGTCTTCCCGGCCAGCCGCGGAGTATCAGCGCAGCCCGGTGCGGGCTCCGCGGAAATTCCGTTGCGCATCGCCTCGATCTGGTGGATGTAGTGCCGTGCCTGCCGGTCGTGCTCAAGCTGGCCGTAGACGGGCTGGACGGCCCGGCGGAGCGCGGCTATGTCTGCCGGGCTGGCGGTGAGAAAGCGCACCCCCCGGCGGCACAAAATCGCGGTGTCGTCCCGCTCATCGTCCCGCACGACCTGCATCTCGGCAGCCAGGTCGCCGGTGACCGCCTGCCGCAGGACGCGCCGTTCCGCCGGCGTGAGCGCGGCCCATGCCTTGCGGCTAGCGAACAGGACCAGCGGCCGTGGCCACAGGCTGACATTGGCGGTCAGGTACTTCCCTGCCTTGTCGTACTCGAGCTCCTGGATCTCGCTGATCTGCTGCTCGATCCCGGCCAGCCCGGCGGCCGGCCCTTGGGACCCGAACGAGACCGGCCTGGCGCCAAGAACGCGCATCGTCGCCTCAGCGACCCGGGACTGCTGGACTCCGATCTTCAGCCCCGCGTAGTCAGATAGCCCGAGCAGCGGATGGTCGATCCCGAATGGCCGGCGCAGCGGCCCCGGGAGCACGCCGATCCCCGCCAGCCCGGCCGGCCGCAGCCCCTGCAGCATCTCCCCGATCATCGGGTTGCGGACGACCCGGTCCTGCAGCGCGTAGCTGTCCACCAGAAACGGCGTAACCAGCGCCCGGAAGCTGCTCACGCCGACCGAATCCCAGGCCCCGGCGCCCACCGCGCCCAGGTCGGCCTTCCCCGCCCTGACGTCTCCGATCAGCCCGGTCCCGAAATCGGCCTGATGGATCCTCCAGTTGTTCTTGATGTCGATTCGCATCGTCCCGGCCGACAGCCGCCGGACCTGATCCGCAAACCCGTCAAGCTCGTCGGAGAGCTCGGAAGGATTCGCCAGAGTCAGCACGACGGTCTGGCGCGCCTGATTCCCGCCCGCCTTATCCAAGCCGGACCCCCCGCAGCCCGACGACGCCGCCAGCACCAGCCCGGCCAGCAGGGCAACCGCCCGGTTAAAGCCCGCCAACTGATCGCCCCCCTGCAGGTTGTCTTGCCCGAGACGCTACGCGTCCGGCCAGCCGGACGTCCATAAGGGCTAACCCGCGACCCGCTCCGCAAGACCCAGGGCTAGCCCTTGGCCAGGTCCAGGGTGCGCCCCGTGTCCCCGCAGGATTCCGCTGCCTAACGTGAGATCCGAGATGCCGCCCGGCCAGGGTCGGCTCGCTGGCGACTTACCGCCGGGCGAACCCTTTGGGGTGGCGGATGCGGCCCGAGGACGTTGGGCGCACCTTTGTGCGCGCCTGGGAGGGAGAACAGATGAAGAGATTGAGGCTTGCTGCGGTCGCCCTGTTCGCTCCGCTCGGAGCACTCGCTCCGCTTGGAGTAGCGGCCTCAGCGCACGCTGCGAACGAGTGCCGTTCACCATCACCGAGCAGATCAACTTCGCGACCGGCGCCTCGACGTTCACCGCGACCGGTCCGCTGTGCCCGTCGGGCACGTTCGCTGACGACGTGAAGGTCTTCGCCCCGAGCCGCGGATCACCGGGGTCCGACTCGTCCGGAGGGTTCAACCTGCTGATCCGTACCCCAAGGCCCGCCGTGATGCGCGGCAGGCACCCGCGCCTGCCGCGACACCCGGATACAGTGACCTGCCGTGGCGGGCTTGCTGACCCGGACCTGCGCGGAGTCCGGCCGGTCACGGCTCCGGTGCCGGAGCTGTGCTCATCTCCCGCATGCCCGGGCCGGACCGGGCACATGAGCAGGAACACCATGATCGCGGCGATGCCGGCCGGGTCAGCGTCGCCGGGCGGCCGCGGCCGCTAGCTCGCCGCGAATGATCCCGCTGGCGTCCGCCCCTGCCGGGGTGCGGAAACACGGCTTCCCGGCCCGGGAAGCAGGCCTAGCCGGCGGTACGGCCGGCCTGCGCGTCGCGGGCGATGCCGGCCACCGGGGGTGAACCGGGAACCCCTCGCGGCCGGACCGGGTGATCGCCGCGCCCAGATCGCCTTTCGAACGTTGCGGTGCGCTCGCGATGCGGTGCGGCTGCTGAGGACCAGGCGGCCCGCCGGCTGGCCGCACGTACTGCCATGCCCTGATCGGAGGGATCGCTGATGAGCTGCCGAGGGCTGATCGCAGCCGCCGCCACGGCCGCGGCCATCCTGTCCGGCCATGCCGGGCCTGGCCCGGCTTCGGCCCGGAGCGGGCACGAGCCGGACCTGGCCGCGTATGACCTGGGCGTCGCCGCAGCGGCCCGGTCTGACCTGGCCGCGAGCGCCCGGCTCCCCGACGGCGGCCAGGTCTACCTGTTCGGGGACACGGTCGCGGTCAACGGCCAGGTCATCTGCGGCCCGTCGCACTGCCCGCACGGGTATCCGCACGACTCGATAGCGATCCAGCGGCCCGGCACGGCCACGTTCGCGATGCAGTCGTGCGCCGCCGCCGGATGCCCCTACGGATGGCAGTGGGTGCCGAACTGGCCGGATGGCAGCTACTTCTGGATGGCCGCGCCCGCCGTGGAGGGCAACAGCCTGTACGTCATCGGGGAACGCATAAGCCGGTCGGCCGGAGCGGTCGAGGGCGAGTACACGGCCAGATTTACGGTCGGCGCCGGCGATGCCCTCACCTACCAGGGCATCACGGCGCTCACCGGCGCGGCGGACGACTCCCAGTGGGGGTCAGCCACGCCTGACCCCGGCGGCCGCGGGTGGTGGCTGACCGGCACCCGCACCACCGGCGGTACCGGCTGCGTCGCGGACTGCAAGACCATGGACACCGCTTATGTCCCGCTCGACGCCATGACGCATCCCTCAGCCTGGCGCGTTCAGCTCGGCGTGCTGCCCGCCGGCGAGGGTTATGACCTGGGAACGGTCGTGAGCATGAGCCACGTCAGCGGTCACGGCTGGGTCGCCTACACCAAGCGCGACGACATCACCGGCAGTGTCCTGGAGCGGCTCAACGCCTGGCACGTCACCGGGCCCTGGCACGTCGCCGCCCAGCGGTGGCAGGCCAGGCCCGCGCCCGGATGCGCATGGACCTACTCGGCCGAGACCCACCCGGCCAGCCCGGCTCCCCCCGGCCAGATGCTCGTGTCCTGGGCCAGCGGCCACGATGCCCCCGGCACCACATGCGACATGCAGCCCCAGTTCACCGACCTGCCCATCGGCTCACCCTGACCGCGCTCCTCCCCGTCCCCGGCGACGACCATTCATCTGAACGGACCAGGTGGGTCCCCCGGCCCGGGCCGGCCGGGATGCGCCCGAGCCGCCGCCGCTGCGCGGCGTTAGCTCCGGCCGGCCCGACGCCAACCGCCGGCGCTCGACGCGATCTACCCGATCGGCGTCGACGGCGCCGGCCTGACCCGCCTGACTCACAGCCCCTACCACGACACGCTGGGCGCCGCCGGCGAGTGCGGCGGCGGCGACAGCCAGGCCGGCTACTCCCCGACGGCACCCGGTTCGCGTTCCTCCGCAAGCAACGCCGAACCGGGCCCGGCCCATCCCGCGACGAGGCCGCCGCGCGGTCCGCGGCGAACACCATTGGCACCGGCCTGCACCCGATCACAGCGTACGGCCAGGCCGGCTCCCATCCGGGCCGGAGCGTGCGCTGATCCCAGGACGGCACCAC
Organism: Streptosporangiaceae bacterium; assembly: GCA_036758545.1. Classification (GTDB taxonomy): domain Bacteria; phylum Actinomycetota; class Actinomycetes; order Streptosporangiales; family Streptosporangiaceae; genus Palsa-504. The sequence goes on from DAIOWL010000113.1 coordinate 10,507, forward strand.
GATCCTGTACGCCAGCCAGGACCACCACCCGTACCCGGTCCACCCCGACGGCAGCGCCCCGACCAATCCGGCACCCCGCCACCGTCATGCGACAGCGGCGACTGCCGCGACCTTGAGACCCACCGGCATTGCCAGGGCCGCAGGCGCGGCGTGGTCAGCCTTAAGCCCGGCCCGGACGGCCAGCGGCGGCGCAATTGACACAAGAGCGGCTCATACGCGGTCCAGGATGCGCTTATCGGCCGTACCGTCCTCCTTCTGCAGTTGAAGGCGGTGCCAGCGGACTGGCCTGCTCATGCCATGAAGGACGCGCAACCGCTTCGGCGGGCCGGATTGGTATGCCGAATTCGTCGTCCGCAGGTCCCTGGTAGTGCAGACCGCGTCCGGGGCGATGCTCCGCACGTCGCGGTGCAAGCGAGATTCGTCACGACGGTTGACTGGAACCGACAAGATGGTGACCGGACCGTTCTCGGCGTGACCGGACTGGACCGTCACCGGCCAGCCCCCGTCCCACAGGCTTCGGGCAAGGTGCGGGGCCTGAGTGACGATGGTGACGCCGATCATTCCGGGGGTAAGTCTTTCGCCGGCCACAAGCCCGAGCAGTACGCCGAACCCGACGCCGATGGCGTAGGCAATGATGCCGGCGGGATCAGACACATCCGCGACTACCTGTGTGATGGCAGTGATCTGAAGGACCGCACCGACGATGCCGAGCAGCATCGCGTTGACGCGGCTCCCTCTGTGGGCGATGACCATGCGCCATTGCCATATCGCGACCTCGGTCACGACTAGTCCAGCAATGAGCAGGGGGCGGTAGGCGTCCATGACGCGTGGCGTGTCCGTTCTGTGTGACGTGCGGGTGCCCGGTGCGTAAACCAGGAGGAGCTGACGGTCGGCGCACCGCAGTGGTGGCGGTCGGCTCCAGATCCAGGATCGCTTTGTTTTACGGCCGGCGCCATGATCGGGACGCCGCTGCGCCTGACCGAGAACCCGAGCTTCGTCGTTGCGTCAGCGCAACATGTGAGCGGCACGCCACACGCTCGGCGACTCGCCGTGTGCGCGCTTGAATGCGCGGCTGAAGGCTTCCTCGGCATCGTAGCCAACCCTGCGGGCGACGATGCCGACGCTGAGATCGGTCGTCGCCAGCAGGTCCTCTGCGAGGTGCATCCGCCACTCCGTGAGATACCGGATCGGAGACCTGCCAAGGACTTCGCGGAATCGGGCGTCGAGCACGGACCGTGACACGGTAGCTTCCCGCGCCAGTGCGGACACCGTCCACCGGCGCTCGGGCGCGCTGTGCAGCAAGGACATGGCGGGTCGCAGCACCGGGTCATTGAGGGCAGCGAGCCAGCCCCGGTCCGCGGCGGGCGCCGAAGCGAGATGGAGGCG
>DAIOWL010000114.1:0-11870 GCA_036758545.1 Streptosporangiaceae bacterium
TGAACGCCGAGTACCCGTCATCCTTGAAGGTGGCCACGACGGCCCAGCCGCGCCGCTTGGCGTGGTCGGTGCCCCGGTCCAGCTGGGTCGGCACCGACTCTGCGGCATCGTAGGTCTCGCTCAGACGGCCGTACACGCCCGCCCTGAGCGGGGCTTCCGCCCGGTTTGCCCGCGTGTCGTCCATGAGTCAAGCATGACGCAAAATCACAGCGACCGCATCGCTTCCTGCAGCGCGTCGTGATATCGCTGCGCATGGGTGCGGCTGTCCTCCGCGCCCGCCGGGGCGCCCAGCGCATCCAGGACCGCCCCCACGACCGCGGCGCATTCCGGTGTCAAGTCCCCGTTCAGGACCCCGGCGCCCTGGAACGTGGTCTCCAGCCGGACGGCGCGATCCTCGAACGCCCGGGCCGGATCCTCATCGGGCAGGTCGGCTCGGGACCGCTCGTACATCTCCGCGGCCAGCCCGGCCAGATCCCGCAGGTCCATCCCGGCCTTAGCGGCGGACAGCAAGATCGCGTCGGCGGCCGGACGGCAGTCCTCGGGCAGCTTGTCGGTCCACTGGCAGATGGCCCGGCCGTAGGATTCCGACAGATCCTCGGCGGCCAGCGCCGCCATCACCTGCGGATGCGTCACCGTCCGCTTAGCCCACGCGGTATGCGCCACCGCGACGACCTTGGTGACCCGGGTCTTGTGGATCAGCCAGGCCCGCGGGCTGTAATCCGCGTCCGCGCCATATCCCTGACCGGAGGTGAACGCGCTCAGGACCGAGGCCCGGGCAGCCGTCACGATCGCGTTGGCCCGCTCCATCATCTGCAGGCACTCGGCCTGGGCCTGGGCCGACATCTGTGTCGCGTCGGCGGCGGCCACGAACCGCAGTCCGGCCTGAACGGCTGCCATCGCGTCGGCCACGCTGGGAAACGCCGGAACCGGGTTCATCCCGACCTCCCTCCGGGCCGTGTGCCGGTGCTAGACCACTGGTTGCTGCCTGCTGTCCTTCCGTCGTGCCTAGTGATTTCTTAAGACCAGACTATCGGCTACCGCCGACATTTCCTGCGCAAGACACACCGTATAAGCAGGTTTATCGAAATTGTGAACGATGATAGTAATGTGACGATCGTGGCGGGAGCCGGGATCGGGTCAGCCTGGATCGGAGTGCACCGGAGTGAAGGACGGCGTCGGCGGGCAAGATCTGAGCGGGCGACGAGAGGGATCGACGGTGACCGAAGAATCGGGTCTGGACCGGCGCGATGCGCTCAAGTCACTGCTGGCGCTGGGAGCGGCGGCGCCGCTGGCCTGGACCGGGACGCTGCCCGCTCAGGCTGCCGGGCTGACGTCCCAGCAGCTGGCCGGGCAGCGAGTGATCTACTCCTACTCGGGACTGACCCCGCCGTCGGTCCTGCTGCAGCAGATCAGCGCCGGCCAGGCCGCCGGCGTGATCTTCTTCGGCGGAAACATCTCCAGCGAGACCCAGATCGCCTCGGTGATCCAGCAGCTGCGCCAGGCGCAGCAGCAGAGCCCGGTAGCCTCGCCACTGCTGCTGATGACCGACCAGGAGGGCGGCGAGGTCCGGCGGCTGCCCGGCGCCCCCACCATGTCGGAAAAGCAGATCGGCGCGTCCAAGAAACCGGTCTCGGCCGCCAGCTCGGCCGGGACCGGGGCGGGGCAGAACCTGGCCGGCGTGGGCATGAACGTCAACCTGGCGCCCGTGCTCGACGTGTACTACAAGTCCGGCAATTTCATCGACCAGTTCCAGCGGTCCTACAGCAGCAACGCCTCGGTGGTGACCAGCTGCGGGATGGCCTTCATCTCCGCCCAGCAGAAGACCGGCGTGGCCGCGACGGCCAAGCACTTCCCCGGCCTGGGTTCGGCCACCAAGTCGCAGAACACCGACGTCGGGCCGGTCACCCTCGACGTGTCGCTGTCCGGCCTGCGCGCCAAGGACGAGGCACCATATCCGGTGGCCATCACCGCCGGGGTCAAGCTGATCATGGCGTCCTGGGCCGTCTACCCGGCGCTGGACGCCAGCAAGCCGGCCGGGCTGTCTCCGGCCGTGATCCAGGGCGAGCTGCGCGCCCGGCTCGGCTACCAGGGCGTGACCGTTACCGACGCGATCGAGGCGGGTGCCCTGGCCGCGTTCGGCAGTTACGGGCAGCGCGCCGTGCTCGCGGCCCAGGCCGGGATGGACCTGCTGCTGTGCTCGGCGCAGGACCCGTCAGAGGGGCAGGCGGTAGTCACGGCCCTGGCCAGCGCGCTGGACGGCGGCCAGCTCGATCCCGCCACCTTCAGCGCCGCTGCGCAGCGGGTGACCGCGCTCCGCAACGGCCTGCACTAGGGCTACCCCCGGGCCAGCAACTGCTTCCACTCGGCGATCGCGTCGTCGGCCCATTCGGCGTGCAGGCGGGCGAACAGCCCGGCGGCCGCGGTGCCACGCCACGGCGCCGGCAGGAACTGGGCCGGCAGGCCCGGGTCGATCCACGGGAACCGGCGCCAGGCGTGCACCAGATCGATGACCCGGACGAGCGGGTCGGGGCTCAGCGGGGCGACCTCCCCGCCGAAGGCCTCGATGAACTCGTCGTACTCGCGGGTCAGCTGGCCCAGGTCCCAGGCCTGCCCGACCAGGGTGCCCAGCGAGCCGCCGCCCTGGTGCTCGGCGGTGAACAGATACCCGTCCGGCAGCCCGGCCTCGTCCAGGATCTGGCGAACCTCGTTGCCGCGGTCGCTGCGCGGGCTCAGCCAGACGCCCGGCATGACGTTGCCGAACCCAGCCCAGCGCAGTCGCGTCCTGAGCACGTGCCGGGCGGCCCGTTCGGCCTCGGGGGTACGCGCGATCACGATCGTCCAGCGGCCGTCCCAGTCCGCGGCGACCGCGGTGAAGCCGAAGATGCGCTCAGTGCCGTCGCGCAGGAGCCGCATCGCCTCCGGGGTGAGCCGCCACACGGTGCGCCGCCCGACCCGCTCCGAGCTCAGCCAGTTGTCCGCCGCGGTGCGCATCAGCGCCTGCCTAGCCGCCTTCTCCTCGACCCCCAGACGGCCGAACACGTCGATGAACGCCGACGTCCAGGCCTCCCCGCCGGTACGCAGAACCAGCTCGCCGAGCACGGTGAACAGCACGCTGCGGGCGCTGTCCGTGCCCGCGGCGTGACGGCGCAGCAGGGTCGGGGGCTGCTCGCCCAGGCTTGCCTCGGTCATCACAACCAAAATACTACGAACTCTTGACGTTGAACTCAAGTTTTGTAGAGTATGAAACACCGGCAGGAAGGACCGTGCCATGACCGAGGCGGTACAGACAGAAGCGGTACACACCGAACGGGTCGACTTCCGCGTCAGCCCGGACCGGTACAAGCACTGGCGGCTATCGACCGACGGGCCGGTCGCCATCCTGACGATGGACGTCGACGAGCAGGGCGGCCTGGTGCCGGGCTACGAGCTGAAGCTGAACTCCTACGACCTCGGCGTGGACATCGAGCTGTACGACGCGGTGCAGCGGCTGCGCTTCGAGCATCCCGAGGTGCGCACCGTCGTCATCACCAGCGGCAAGCCGAAGATCTTCTGCGCCGGCGCGAACATCCGCATGCTCGCCGCCTCGCCGCACGGCTGGAAGGTGAACTTCTGCAAGTTCACCAACGAGACGAGAAACGGCATCGAGGACGCCACCGCGCACTCGGGCCAGACCTACCTGGCCGCGGTGAACGGCACCGCCTCGGGCGGCGGATACGAGCTGGCGCTGGCCTGTGAGCACATCATGCTGGTCGACGATCGGTCCTCGGCGGTGTCGCTGCCCGAGCTCCCGCTGCTCGGCGTGCTGCCGGGCACCGGCGGGCTGACCCGGGTGTCCGACAAGCGGCACGTGCGGCGGGACCTGGCCGACTACTTCTCCACCAAGTCCGAGGGCGTCGGGGGCAAGAAGGCCGTGCAGTGGCGCCTGGTCGACGAGGCCGTGCCGCGCCCGCGGTGGGACGAGACCGTGGCCGAGCGGGCCGCCGAGCTGGCCGGCCGCTCCAGCCGTCCGGAGAACGCGGCCGGCGTCGAGCTGACCCCGCTCACCAAGACCGCCGGCGACGACGCCATCAGGTACGACCACGTGGAAGCCGTCCTGGACCGCGACGCGGGCCGGGTCGACATATCGGTAAAAGGCCCGCATAACGACCCGCCCGCCGATATCGCCGAGGCCACCGCTCAGGGCGCCGAGTTCTGGCCGCTCGCGGTGACCCGCGAGCTCGACGACCTGATCCTGGACCTGCGCACCAACGAGACCGAGCTCGGCACCTGGGTCTTCCGCACCGAAGGCGACCCGGCCCTGGTCCTCGCCCACGACGCGCTGCTCCTGGGCGGCAAGGACGACTGGTTCGCCAACGAGGTGCTGCAGTACCTCAAGCGCACGCTGCGGCGGCTCGACGTGACCAGCCGCAGCCTGATCGCGGCGATCGAGCCGGGCAGCTGCTTCGCCGGCTCGCTGCTCGAGCTGGCGCTGGCCGCGGACCGGTCGTTCCAGCTGGCCGGGGTGTTCGAGGACAAGGACCCGGACGCCGACCCGGCGGCCGTCACCCTGGGAGACATGAACCTGGGCCCGCTGACGATGAGCAACGGGCTGACCCGGCTGCAGACCCGCTTCTGGGGCGACGAGGCCGGCTACGAGGCAGCGGCCAAGAGAAAGGGCGAGGCGCTGGAGGCCGAGGACGCGGCCGAGCTGGGCCTGGTCACGTTCGCGCCGGACGACATCGACTGGGACGAGGAGATCAGGATCGCGACCGAGGAGCGGTCCAGCTTCAGCCCCGACGCGCTCACCGGCCTCGAGGCCAACTACCGGTTCGCCGGCCCGGAGACCATGGAGACCAAGATCTTCGGCCGGCTGACCGCCTGGCAGAACTGGATATTCAACCGGCCCAACGCGTCGGGCCCGGACGGCGCGCTGCGCCGGTTCGGCACCGGGCAGCGGGCCGTCTTCGACCGGAAGCGAGTCTGAACCTCATGACCACGACCGCTGATTACACCGAGAAGATCCCGAACAACGTCAGCCTGCACGAGGACCGGCGGCTGCAGCGCGCGCTGGAATCCTGGCAGCCGAACTTTCTTACCTGGTGGCAGACGATGGGCCCGACGCTGCCGACCCAGGACGTCTACCTGCGCACCGCGGTCAACGTCGGCCGGGACGGCTGGGCGCAGTTCGGTCACGTGGCCATGCCGGAGTACCGCTGGGGGATCTTCCTGGCCGAACGGGACCCGGGCCGCACGGTCGGGTTCGGCGAGCACAAGGGCGAGCCGGTGTGGGCCAAGGTGCCGGGGGAGTACCGGGCCGAGCTGCAGCGGCTGATCGTGATCCAGGGCGACACCGAGCCCGCCTCGGTGGAGCAGCAGCGCAACCTGGGCGCCACCGCGCCGAGCCTGTACGACCTGCGCAACCTGTTCCAGGTGAACGTCGAGGAAGGCCGGCACCTGTGGGCCATGGTCTACCTGCTGCACGCCTACTTCGGCCGCGAGGGCCGGGAGGAGGCCGAGGAACTGCTGCACCGCAACTCGGGCAGCCTCGACTCGCCGCGCATCCTGGGCGCCTTCAACGAGGAGACCCCGGACTGGCTGTCGTTCTTCATGTTCACCTACTTCACCGACCGGGACGGCAAGTACCAGCTCGGCACGCTGAAGGAAAGCGCCTTCGACCCGCTGAGCCGCACCTGCGAGTTCATGCTGAAGGAAGAGGCGCACCACATGATGGTGGGCACCACCGGCGTGGACCGCGTGGTGCAGCGCACCGTCGAGGTGATGCGCGAGCATGACACCGACGACGTGGGCGGCCTGGGCGCGATCCCGCTGCCGGTCATCCAGAAGTACCTGAACTTCCACTACTCGGTGTCGCTCGACCTGTTCGGCGGCGAGACCTCCACCAACGTGGCGAACTACTACACCGCCGGGCTCAAGGGCCGGTGGATGGAAGACCGCCGCAAGGACGACCACAAGCTCGCCAGCGACGCGATCATGGTGGACGCGCTGTCCGAAGACGCCAGCGGCGAGCTGAGCATCGGGCAGACCGAGGTCTCGGCGCTGGTCGGCCTCAACACCGACCTGCGCCGCGAGTACATCGCGGACTGCCAGGGCGGCGTCAAGCGGTGGAACCGCATCCTGGAGCAGGGAGGCGTCAGGCAGCGGCTGAAGCTGCCGCACATTGCCTTCAACCGCAAGGTCGGCGCGTTCGCCGCGATCGAGGCCACCCCGGACGGCGAGAAGATCCCGGCGCAGGAGTGGGAACGCCGCCAGGGCGACTGGCTGCCGACGGACGTGGACAAGACATACGTGCGGTCGCTGATGCAGCCAGTGCACCAGCGGGGCAAGATTGCCGCATGGATCGCACCGCCGCGCAACGGCATCAACGGCCAGCCGTTCGACTACGACTACGTGCATCTCGCCTGAGGCGGGGGGCGCAGTGACACCCGGGCCCGCTGTGTTCAACGCCTGCGACTACCTGCTGGACCGGCACATCCGGGCGGGGCGCGGGGACCGCCTCGCGCTGACCGGCGTAGCCGGCGACCTCAGCTACGCCGAACTTGCCGACCGCGTCACGCACGCCGCCCGCGGCCTGCGCGGCCTCGGCCTGCAAGCCGAGCAGCGGGTGGTCATGGTCATGGCGGACTCGCCCGAGTTCGTCGTCGTGTACCTGGCGGCCATGCGGATCGGCGCGGTGCCGGTGCCGATCTCGACCATGCTGCGCGCCGACGGCATCGCCGAGATCCTGGCCGACTCCCGGGCCCGGGTCGTCGCGGTGAGCGCGGCGTACCGGGACGTGGTGGCTGCCGCGCTGGGTTACCCGGAAGTGACCGAGGTCATGGCGGTGGTGACCGACGGCGAGCTGGCTGACGCGGACGAGTCGGACGAGATCTACCCGACCACCGCCGACTCGCCGGCCTTCTGGCTGTACACCTCGGGGACGACCGGGACACCGAAGGGCGCGATGCACCGGCACGGCTCGGTGCAGGTGGTGTGCGAGACCTACGGCACCCAGGTATTGGGGATCACCCCGGAGGACCGGTGCCTGTCCGCGGCCAAGGCCTTCTTCGCCTACGGGCTGGGGAACTCGGTGCTGTTCCCGATGTCGGCCGGGGCCGCCGCCGTGCTCGAGCCGAGCCCGGCCCGTCCCGAGATTATGGCCGAACGGGCCGGGAAATACGCCGCCACGCTGTTCTTCGCCGGTCCTACCTTCTTCTCCAACATGCTGCGTGCTGGCCTGCCCGCGGACGCCCTCGCCGGGGTGAGGCTGGCCGCCTCGGCCGGCGAGGCACTCCCGGTTGCCCTGTACCAGCGGTGGACGTCGCACTTCGGCGTCGACATCCTGGACGGGATCGGCATGACCGAGATGCTGCACATCTTCCTGTCCAACCGGCCGGGCCAGGTCAGGGCGGGCACGACCGGGGTCGCGGTGCCAGGCTACGACCTGCGCGTGCTCGGCGAGGACGGGCTGGAGGTCCCGCCCGGCACCCCGGGGACGCTGTTCGTCCGGGGCGCGTCGTCCGCGACCGGGTACTGGTCCCGCTACGACGCCTCGCGGCAGGTGTTCCAGGGGGAGTGGCTGCGCACCGGGGACACCTACGTGGTGGACGCGGACGGGTACTACTCCTGTCTCGGGCGTACCGGGGACATGCTCAAGGCCAGCGGCATCTGGGTCTCCCCGGCTGAGGTGGAGGCACGGCTGCTGGCGCACGACGACGTCGCCCAGGCCATCGTGGTGGCGGCCAGCGACACCGACGGGCTGGAGAAGCCGGTGGCCTTTGTCCTGCTCAGCCCGGGCGCGATCGGCGACGAGGACGCGCTGATCGAGTTCTGCCGGGCCGGCCTGCCGTCCTTCAAGCGGCCCCGCCGGATCGTCTTCGTCACCGAGTACCCCACCACGTCCACCGGCAAGATCCGCCGCGTGGAGCTGCGCACCCAGGCCGCCGTGATCTTGCAGGGGACGGTCCCGTGATCGACCGGACCGCGCCGGTCGCCGTGGTCGGGGCCGGCACCATGGGCGCCGGCATCGCGCAGGTCGCGGCCGTGGCCGGCCATCCAGTCATCGTGTACGACGCCGCCGAGGGTGCCGCCGGGCGGGCGGTCGCCGCGGTCCGCGACCGGGTCGCCAGGCTCGTGCAGAAGGGCAGGCTGGAGGGTCCCGTTGACCTGCGCCTGGAGGTGGCCGGCGAGCTCGGCGAGCTGGCCCGGGCCGCGTGCGTGATCGAGGCGGTGGCCGAGGACCTGGCCGTCAAGCAGGCCCTGTTCGCCGACCTGGAGAAGATCGTCGCGCCGGACTGCGTGCTGGCCACGAACACCTCCTCGCTGTCGCCGACCGCCATCGCGGCCGGGCTCAGCCACCCCGGGCGCCTGGTGGGCCTGCATTTCTTCAACCCGGCGCCGGTGATGCGGCTGGTCGAGGTGGTCAGCGGCCTGGCCACCGACCCGGCCGTGGCGGCGGCCGTCACCAGGCTGGCGCAGGACTGGGGCAAGCAGGTCGTCCAGGCGTCCGCGACACCGGGGTTCATCGTGAACCGGGTGGCGCGGCCGTTCTACGCCGAGGCGCTGCGGCTGGGCGAGGAGCAGGTCGCCAGCCCGGCCACCATTGACGCCGTGCTGACCCAGGCGGGCGGGTTCCGGATGGGGCCGTTCGCGCTGATGGACCTGGTCGGGCAGGACGTGAACGAGGCAGTAACCCGGTCGGTGTGGACCGCGTTCGGGTACGACCCGCGGTTCGCGCCCTCGCTGCTGCAGCGGGCCATGGTGGAAGCCGGCTGGCTGGGCCGCAAGACCGGGCGCGGCTGGTTTCACTACGGCGACGACGCGGAGCCGTCGGAGCCCGACGCCGCCCCGGCCCGTTCGGCACCATCGTGGATCACCGAGCACGGCGAGTCGCCGCTGCGGGTCCTGCTCGGCCGTTCCGGGGTGGAGGTCCGCCCGGGGGAAGCGGGACCCGGGACGGTCGAGTTGCCCGGCGGCGCACTGCTGGCACGCTGCGCCGGCCGGCCCGCGACCGCGCTGGCGGCCGAGTGGGGCCAGCCGGTCGTGGTGGTCGACAGGACGCTCGACGACGCCACCGCGCAGGGCGTGGCGATCGCGGCGTCAGACGGCTGCCCGGCGGATGCCCTGGACGAGGCCACCGGGCTGCTGCAGGCGGCCGGGCTGGCCGTGTACGTGGTCGACGACGCCCCTGGCCTGGTCGTGACCCGGACCGTCGCCATGCTGGTCAACGGGGCCGTCGACACGAGGCACAAGGGCGTGGCCAGTGCCGCCGACATCGACACCGCCATGCGGCTCGGCACGAACTACCCGCTGGGCCCGCTGGCCTGGGGGGATCGCTGGGGGCCGGCCACGATCGTGGGCATACTCGACGCGATGCAGGCCTGGTACGGCGAGGACCGCTACCGCCCGTCCGCCCTGCTGCGGCGGATCGCCGCTGCCGGCGGGCCGCTGACATGAGAGGACATGCATGACGCTGACCTGGACCAAGGAGAACTCGCCCCGCTGGGACGCCGACAAGCAGCGGATCTTCGGCCCGGCCGAGCTGGCCGCGGTGGGCCTGGCCGGACCCGCGCCCGGCGAGCCCGTCGCGGACGAATGGTGGCGGGTCACCGACGGCGACCAGGTCGCCGGGTACGGCTGGCTCGACACCGAATGGGGCGACGCGCGCATCACCTTCGTCGTCGCGCCCGGCCGCCGCGGCCACGGTGTGGGCGCCTTCATCCTCGAGCGGCTCGAAGACGAGGCCGCCGCCCGCGGCCTGAACTACATCTACAACGTGGTGCCGGGCTCGCACCCCGACGGCGCCTGGATCAGGAACTGGCTATCTACCCACGGCTTCCACGAGGCCTCCCGCGGGCAGCTGCGCCGCCAGGTGGTCGCGAGCGCTGGCCATTCAGGCTGAAGGGGCCGGAGCGGCCGGAGCGGCTGACGCGGCTGGAGCCGCTACCGAGACCGCGGCGAGCGCGCGTGATCCCAGGCATGACCACCCGGCCAGCCCGGCGCCGGCCACGGCGCTGAGCGCCAGCAGCCCGAAGGTCAGCCGGATCGGCAGTGACTCGGCCAGGAAACCCCCGAGGGCCGCTCCCACCGGAAGGCCGGCTCCGGCGATCATCCTGCCCGCGGTGTTGACACGCGCCTGCAAGTGATCGGGTGTCAGCATCTGCCTGACGGTGATGCCGATCGTGAGCACCGTGAGATAGGCGAGCTCAGCGAGGAACAAGGCCAGCAGCGCCCAGCCGAACGACGGCGCCACCGCCAGGAACGCGAGCGCGGCAGCGGCGACGACCAGGAAGGCCGCGGCCAGGGGACCGATCGCCAGGCGCCTGATCAGCGTGGGGACCGCGGCCGCGGCGACCAGCCCGCCGAGTTCACCGGCGCTGTACAGCAGCCCGAGCCGCACGTCCACGTGCGTCAGGTGAAGGGCGCGGTTGGCGTAGACCACGAGCAGCGCGAACGTGCCACCCCAGCTCAGGCACACGCAGAAGACCGCGAACGTCAGCGTTCGGATCACCGGCTGCTGCCGGAGGAACCGCAGGCCCTCGCCGATATCCGCGCGGATCCGCAGCCGGTCCTGCCCAGACTCCGGCCGCGCGAACGGCCGCCGGATGGACAGCAGCAGCAGCGCTGACGTGAGGTAGGACGCCGCGTCGAACCCCAGGGTGTACGACGGCGACATGACGCTCAGCAAGGCCGCCCCGACCGTTGGCGCGCACAGCAGCGCGGCCTGACCCGATGAGCCGATGAGGCTGGCCGCGACGGGCAGTTCGGACCGCTCGACGAGGGCGGGCAGCGTGCCGAAGTTGGCCGCGTCGAACCACACGTAGACCGTGGCGATGCCGAGCGCGACGATGAGTACGTGCGCCGTGCCGAGCAGATGAAGGGCGGCCGAGGCCGGGATGGCGGCCAGCAGGAACGCGGCGATGACATCGCAGCCCACCATGATCTTCTTCCGGTTCATGCGGTCGGCCACGACGCCGGCGAGCAGCCCGAAACTGAGATAGGGCACGAACTCGATCAGGCCCAGCGCGGCCACCCATGCGGGCGAGTGGGTCATTCCGTATACCAGCACCGGCAGGACGACCATCGTGATCCCGGTGCCGGCGAACGAGATCGTACGGGCCGACCAGAACACCACGAACGCCTGATTCCTCCACAGCCTCACCAATAACCTCCATGATGGGCTTTTGAGCTCCATACGATAAGGACAGTCCGCGGAATAGCCCATCCATCAATAAATGATCTTCAGCGGGCCTCTTCGGGTAATGCCCCTTTCCTGTCCGGCGCGCAGCGTTTGTTACGCTAACTCGATGATCGTTCTCTTCATGTCCCGATGACCGATTCATCTCGATTGAAGCTGCTAGCATTCTGTGGAAAGCTCTCGCGCCCAGGAATAAGCACAATTTCTGGTTGACATCAAACTAGGCGGAATTCTACTGTTGCATTAGATTTCTCCGGTTCTTCCGGCTAGGAGGCACATTTTGCTACACTCCGGGCTTCTCCACTGCTTCAGCTACCCGGCCGACGTGCCGCCGGGCACCCGCAAGGTCGCCCAGTCGGCCCAGTCTGGCTGGCTCCACTGCTTCAGCTATCCGGCTGAGGTCCCGCCTGGCCCGTGCCGGGTGACGGGTGGTACCTGTTTCCGCTACTGATCGGGCGGCGGCGGCCCAACCCGCTGGCATGAATATGACTTCCTGACGGAGGAGGCATGAAATGCCAGCCATGTGTTTTGGTTACCCGGCAGACATAGGGGCCGGAATTCGGAACCGCAACATTACGCAGCCAAACCTTCGGAACCTGCGCATGATGTCAACTATGCGCTTCAGGTACTGACCGGGCGGCTTCGGCCGTCCGCAGGGCCGCGAATGTTTTCTCCTAGCCTGGAGGCTTCTATGCCT
>DAIOWL010000115.1:0-4675 GCA_036758545.1 Streptosporangiaceae bacterium
GCGGCGTGGAACTGCTCGGCCTCGGTGGAGCCGGACAGGGCCACGGTCTCGGCGTTCGGGGAGATCGCCGAGGTCACCCGGTCGAAGTAGCCGGTGCCGACCTCGCGCTGGTGGCGGGTGGCGGTGTAGCCGGACTTCTCGGCCTCGAACTCGGCCTGCTGGAGCCGGACGTAGGCGGGCATGCCCTCCGTCGCGAAGCCCTTGGCCAGGTCGAACATCGAGTGGTTCAGGGCGTGGAAGCCGGCCAGGGTGATGAACTGGAACCGGTAGCCCATCGCGGCGAGTTCCTTGCCGAACTTGGCGATGGTCTCCTCGTCCAGGTGCGCGCGCCAGTTGAACGAGGGCGAGCAGTTGAAGGCGAGCATCTGGTCCGGGTAGACGTTCTTGATGCCCTCGGCGAACGCGCGGGCCACGTCGAGGTCGGGCTTGGACGTCTCCATCCAGAGCAAGTCTGAGTGCGGCGCGTAGGCCAGGCCCCGGGCGATGCATGGCTCGATCCCGTTACGCACCCGGTAGAAGCCTTCAGCGGTCCGCTCGCCGGTGACGAACGGCTGGTCGCGCTCGTCTACGTCGGCGGTCAGCAGGGTGGCCGCCTGCGCGTCGGTGCGCGCGATGATCAGCGTCGGCACGTCGCAGACGTCGGCCGCCAGCCGGGCCGCGTTCAGCGTCTTGATGTGCTGGCCGGTCGGGATGAGCACCTTGCCGCCCAGGTGGCCGCACTTCTTCTCGGACGCCAGCTGGTCTTCCCAGTGCACGCCCGCGGCGCCCGCGGCGATCATGGCCTTCATCAGCTCGAAGGCGTTCAGTACGCCGCCGAACCCGGCCTCGGCGTCGGCCACGATCGGGGCCAGCCAGTAGGGCGAGCCGGTCGTGTCGCCATCCTCCGACTCCGACCAGGCGATCTGGTCGGCGCGCAGCAGCGCGTTGTTGATCCGGCGGACCACCTGGGGCACCGAGTTGACCGGGTAGAGGCTCTGGTCCGGGTAGGTCTGCCCGGCCAGGTTGGCGTCCGCCGCCACCTGCCAGCCGGACAGGTAGATGGCCTGCAGGCCCGCCTTGACCTGCTGGACCGCCTGGTTGCCGGTCAGCGCGCCCAGCGCGGTCACCGCGTCTTCCTCGGCGAGCAGCTTGCGCAGCCGTTCGGCGCCACGGCGGGCCAGCGTGAATTCCTCCGTTACCGTGCCGCGCAGCCGCACCACGTCTTCAGCCGAGTAGGCCCGCTCGGTGTCGCTCCAGCGGGAGCTGGTCTCCCATTCGCCTTGCAGCCTGGCCGCTTGCTGGCTGATCGTCTCCACTATGGTGCCTTCCTCGGATGTGCAGGTTGTCCGGTCCTACCTCAGCGTGTTTCCTCAGGCCGGGAGCTGCCTAGGCCAGGTGTACGTAAAATATTGCTGATTTTTACAGATCGGAAAGTTATACTGAGCTTCGCCATGAAAGATTCGAAAAATTTGGTCCAGACCGATGGTATAGACCTTGTAACCTTTGGTCAGCGGCTGCGGCACCTGCGCCGGATGCGCGGCCTGACGCTCAGCGAGCTCGGCGAGCGGATCGACCGCGCGCCCTCGGTGCTCTCGCTCATCGAGAACGGCCGCCGGGAGCCGAAGCTGTCGCTGATCGAGCAGCTAGCCACGGCACTGTCGGTGCCGATGACCGAACTGCTCAGCCGGCAGCCGCCCAGCCGCCGGGCGCAGCTGGAGATCGCTCTGGCCGACGCGCAGCAGGACCCGTCCTACCGGCGGCTCGGCCTGCCCGCGCTGAAGATCGGCGCCCGCGTCCCCACCGACGTGCTCGAGCATCTGGTCGCGGTGGCGGCCGAACTGCGCGCCCAGCAGTCCAAGCCCGCCGCCAGCCCGGAGGAGGCCCGGGCCGCGAACGCGGCGCTGCGCGAGGCCATGCGGGAACGGGGCAACTACTTCGAGATCATCGAGCGCGAGGCGGCTGACACGCTGCGCACCGTCGGGTACTCCGGAGGCGCGCTATCCCAGGGCATGCTGATCTCGGTGGTGAGCCATCACGGCTTCGCCATCCGGTACGTCCAGGATCTCCCGAGGTCGGTCCGCTCGCTGACGGACCTGCGCAACCGCAGGATCTACGTCAAGCAGGAGCCGGTCGGCGCCGATTCGCCGCGCGCGGTCGTCCTGCAGGCGCTCGGCCACTTCCTGCTCGGCCACCAGGTGCCGCGCGACTTCGCCGACTTCCTGCGGCAGCGGGTGGAGGTGAACTACTTCGCGGCCGCGGTGCTCATGCCGGAGACGGCGGCCGCGCCGGTCCTCGACCGGGCCAAGCAGAACCGGGACCTCGCGGTCGAGGACCTGGTCGACCTGTTCTCGGTGTCCTACGAGATGGCCGCGCACCGGTTCACCAACCTCGCCACCCACCACCTGGACCTGCCCTGCCACTTCGTGAAGAACGACGCGAGCGGCATCATCTACAAGGCCTATGAGAACGACGGCGTGGTCTTCCCGGCAGACCCGTCGGGCGCGATCGAGGGGCAGCGGCTGTGCCGTCAGTGGTCCGGGCGGCAGGTGTTCGGGGCCGCCGACCGGTTCTCCCCGTACTGCCAGTACTCCGACACCCCGTCCGGTACCTACTTCTGCGTGGCCCAGGTCGATCCGCGGGCCGACCGCGGGTTCGCCATCACGCTCGGCGTGCCGTTCGAGCACTCCCGCTGGTTCCGTGGCCGCGAGGCGACCACGCGGACCCGTTCGGCCTGCCCGGACGGCGAGTGCTGCAGCCGCCCCCCGGTCGCGCTGGCCGAACGGTGGGAAGGGCAGGCCTGGCCCTCGGCCCGGGCGCACTCGCACATCCTGTCCGCGCTGCCGGCCGGCAGCTTCCCCGGCGTGGACGACGCCGATATCTACGAGTTCCTCGATCAGCACGCCCGGGACTGACAGTGGCGGAAGGCCTACCTGCACCTCGACCACCCCAGGGCGCTATTCGTTGTCAGCTTCATCGGCCCGGTCGCGCCGCACGGCGGCGGAACCCTGATCCTGTCCGGGTCACCACGCCTGCTGATCCAGCAGGAACGCCGGATTTCCGTGAGCCAGCGGCGCGGTTCGATCGCCACGCTCAGGGACCGGTTCCACCGCTCTCATCCCTGGATCATGGCGCTCACGGGACAAGCGCCGTCACCCGCGGACCGGATCGCCGCCTTCATGGACAAGGAAACCATCGTCGACGGCGTGCCCCTTCGCGTGGTCGAGTTGACGGGCGAGCCGGGGGACATGGTCTTCTGCCATCCCGTCATGGTCCACTGCGTCGCGCCGAACCGGGGCACACGGCCGCGTTTCATGCGGATCAAGACGCAGGTTCTCACCCACGAGGGCCGCGAGCTGCGGAGCAGGCAGCAGCTGCCCTCCTAGGCCGAGTCCCTGATCTCGCCGCGGACCTCGTCCGCGATCTGGTGGATCTTCTGCTCGGTCTCGACCAGGCTGGCCTCGGCCTGCGCCGTCCGCTCGGCGGCCCGGCGCTCGCGCCACGTCGGCTTCCTGCTGGTCCGCGTGGTGTGCTTCGATCGCCTGAACAAGCCCATGATCCCGTCCTCTCGATCGCCCGGTGGGCCGCCCGCTGGCAGCCAGAGGGCTGCTACCCGCCTGATACGTATCTATGTCACTCCTGGGGCAGGGGAAGCGGATGAAGGGTGTCCCGGTAGGGTGAACCATAAGGAAAACCTTTTCGCTGTGGCGGGTGCTGCAGCGGGAGCTGGAGGAAACGTGCAGTATCGTCCGCTCGGCAAGACGGGCCTGTCGGTCTCCGAGATCGGGTACGGGGCGTGGGGCATCGGCGGATCGGGATGGATCGGCGCGCAGGAGGATGAGTCGGTGCGCGCCTTGCACCGGGCCATCGACCTCGGCGTGAACTTCATCGATACCGCCCGGGGTTACGGGGAGAGCGAGCGCATCGTCGGCGCGATCGTCCGCGAGCATCGCGGCGACCCGCTCTACGTGGCGACCAAGGTGCCGCCGAAGAACCGGATATGGCCCGCGCCGGACGGCGTCGACCCGGCCGAGACCTTCCCCGGCGACCACATCAGGGCCAGCCTGGAGAAGAGCCTGCGCGCGTCCGGCTTGGAAGCGTTCGACTTGCTGCAGTTCCACGTCTGGAGCGACGAGTGGATGGGCCGCGGCGACTGGCTGGAGACCATCGAGGACCTCAAGCGCGAGGGGAAGATCAGGTTCTTCGGCGTGTCGATCAACGACTATCAGCCGGACAACGCCCTGGACCTGGTGCGCAGCGGCCACCTCGACGCCGTCCAGGTCATCTACAACGCGTTCCACCAGGCGCCGGAGGAGCACCTGCTTCCCGCCTGCGCCGAGCACGGCGTCGGCGTCATCGTCCGGGTCGCCCTGGACGAGGGCGGCCTCACCGGCCGGATCACCCCAGACACCACGTTCCCCGACGGCGACTTCCGCAACAGCTTCTTCGGAGGGGACCGGAAGGCCCAGGTCAAGCAACATGTCGATGCACTGGTCGCAGACCTGGGCATCGAAGCGGACCAGATCGCCGAGGTCGCGCTGCGCTACGTGCTCAGCCGGGACGCGGTCTCGACCGTGATCGCGGGCATGCGGACGGTCCGGAACGTCGAGCGGAACGCCGCGGTGGGCGACGGACGCGGGCTGAGCGCCGGGCAGCAGGCCATCGTGGCCAAGCACCGCTGGGAGCGGAACTTCTACGC
>DAIOWL010000115.1:4775-11845 GCA_036758545.1 Streptosporangiaceae bacterium
CTCGGGGATGACCTGGTTGAGATGCGGGAGTGGCTGCACGAGTTCGCGGAGTCGGTGATCAGGCCGGCCGCCGCGGAGTGGGACGAGCGGGAGGAAACCCCGTGGCCGGTCCTGGAGGAGGCCTCCAAGATCGGTCTTTACTCGCTGGACTTCTACGCGCAGCAGTACCTCGAGGGATCCGGGCTGGGTATCCCGGTCGCGTTCGAGGAGCTGTTCTGGGGGGACGCGGGGATCGGGCTGGCGCTGGCCGGCAGCTCGCTAGCGGCCCTCGCCGTGGTGGCCAACGGGACTCCGGAGCAGATCGGGGAGTGGTGTCCGCAGATGTTCGGCGGCCCGGGCGAGGTGAAACTGGGGGCGTTCTGCTCCTCGGAGCCCGAGGCGGGCAGCGACGTCGGCGCGATCAAGACCCGCGCGGTCTACGACGCCACCGCCGACGCGTGGGTGCTGAACGGGGTGAAGACCTGGGCCACCAACGGCGGCATCGCGAACGTGCACGTGGTCGTGGCGTCGGTGGACCCCGAGCTCGGGACGCGGGGGCAGGCCAGCTTCATCGTGCCGCCGGGCACGCAAGGACTGTCCATGGGGCAGAAGTTCCGCAAGCACGGGATCAGGGCCTCGCACACCGCCGAGGTCGTGCTGTCCGACGTCCGGGTACCCGGCCAGTGCGTGGTCGGCGGCCGGGAGCGGCTCGACCAGCGGCTGGCCCGGGTCCGCGAGGGCGGCCGCGGCGGCGAGCAGGCCGCCATGAAGACGTTCGAGGCATCCCGGCCCGGGGTGGCGGCGATGGCGGTCGGCGTGGCCCGCGCGGCGGCGGAGTACGCGACGGAGTACGCGCGGACCCGGGTTCAGTTCGGCCGTCCGGTGGGGCAGAACCAGGCGGTGGCTTTCATGCTCGCGGACATGCACGCCGCGGTGGACGCGGCCCGGCTGCTGACGTGGCGCGCCGCCTGGATGGCCCGGCAGGGCAAGCCCCTGGCCGGCGCCGAGGGATCGATGTCCAAGCTGGTCGCGGGGGAGACCGCGGTCCGGGTGACCGAACAGGCCATCCAGATCCTGGGCGGCAACGGGTACACGCGCGACTACCCGGTCGAGCGGTGGCACCGCGACGCCAAGATCTTCACGATCTTCGAGGGCACCTCCGAGATCCAGCGCATGATCATCGGCCGCGCCGTCACCGGCCTGGACGTCCGGTAGAGCAGGACCAGCAAGCCGTCAGAACGTGCCGCCAGGTTACCTTCAGGTAACTTCCAGGTGAAGGCCAGTTTCATCGCTGATCATCGACCTGGCGCCCTCCGGTGCCGTGCCCCCGCCGAAACGAGCACCGTATGACTACCGCCGACCTGCTGGCCTGCCTCGAGCAGGTCACCGGGAAGATCAACTACGAGCAGTTCCGGACCTGGGTCGTGGCGCAGTCGGTCCGCAACGCGCTTGAGCCGTTCCACGGCAGCCGGGCGTTCGACCCGGACAACCCGGCCAGCGGAGAGGGGTTCATCAGCGATGATCAGATGCGCGTACTCAACATCGCGATTCGCCGCGCCACGCATGAGGCGCTGAGCCAGGTAGACATAGCCCACCGTGCCGTCCTGCAATCACACCTTCGGGAACTGCGCACCGAAGAGCGGGAAGCGCTGGATTTCTGCGGATTTCAGCTAAGGACCATCGGTGCCTATATGGAGCCGCCCGGCTCGCCCGAGCTGGAGAAGGCGTACCAGCGTTACATCAGCGAGCCGGACGTCAACCGGTAACCGCGACCGGCGCGGACGAGCGGTCACGAAAGCCGCCACCCGCCCTGGTGAATGCGCCGTTTCAATCCCCGTGAGCCACCCGTGACGGGTGATACGGAGGACGGCGGGAGGCCTGAGGCTTGAGTTAGTTGCGGCAGCGGGCCTGCCGGTCGTGCTTCCGCCGGGATCAGGGAGGATGCGTGGACGCTGTGGCGGCCGCAGTCCCGGTCCGGCGGCCCCGAAGCTCGACGCTCTGGCGCGTGGCACCGCACGTCGGGCCCTACTTCGGCCGGGGAAGTCACTGGACTACATCAGAAGACAGCGCTCGCGCGCTCCAGGGCTGGCTTGAAGAGACTTCCTCTGTTCGCCACGCGATCTACCGGGCCGAGGTTCAGCTGACCGATGTCTTCGAGGCGCCGCCTGGGGTCTTCCTGCGACTGCCCGAAGTGGCGAGGTGCGTGGCCATGGAGTGGCCTCAGGGATACCGATGGCTGACCTTCTATGAAGCAGGGGAGTGGGACTCCCGGCTGATCAGGCAGTATGTGTATCTGGGATGTGATCCGATCCCGGTAATGCCCGGCTGCAGATGCTCCGGCGCTCGCGACCATTCGATACCGGCGTCCGGGAGGGCGGCCTCATCCCCGGTGGATGAGGCCGTCAGCGTGCCTGGCGCAGGTCATTTGGGATGAATCGGCCAGCATCCCCTGGCGTGATGCTGCTGGAGGGAGCGCGGGATGGACGTCAGTCGCTTGCCTGTGGCGGCCGTAGGCCGGTGGCTGCGCTCGGTCCGGCCCGAGCGGGCTCACCTGCGCGCGGACCTCGTGGCCGGCCTGCCCGGCGCGATCAGCAGTGTGCCCGATGGGATGGCGGCCGCGGTCCTGGCCGGCGTCAACCCGGTGCAGGGCCTGTACTCGGGCTTCGCCGGACCCATCGTAGGCGGGCTCAGCTCCAACACCCGGATGATGGTGATCACGACGACATCCGCTGCCGCCCTGGCCGCGGGCTCGGCGTTGCAGAGCGTCCCCGCCGACCAGCGGCCACGGGCCGTGTCGCTGCTGGTGATCCTGGCCGGTATCGCCCTGGTCGCCGCTGGGATCCTCCGCCTCGGCCGCTACACCAGGTTCGTCTCGTACTCGGTGATGATCGGATTTCTCACGGGGGTCTCGGTCAACATCTTCTGTGGTCAGATCGCGGGCCTGACGGGAACTTCAACGCACGGCGACTTCCCCTTGGCCAGGGCCGTCAACGTGCTGATCCACCCGGGCAGCATCCAGCTGGCGTCGCTGCTGACCGGGCTGAGCGCGCTGGCGATCTTGCTGGTACTGGCCCGCACTCGCCTTTCGGTGGTCAGCGCGCTGATCGCGCTGGTGATCCCGACCGTGGTGGTGGTGCTGGCCAATGCGGACACTGTGGCCAGGGTCGGGGACCAGGGCGACATCCCGCGCGGCATCCCGCTGCCGCATCTCCCCGACATCAGGCTCTTTTCGTTCAGCCTGGTCACCGGCGCGCTGGCGATGGCCGCCATCATCCTCGTCCAGGGCGCCGGGGTCGCCGAAGCCGTCCCTAACCCAGGCAATGCCCAGCCGAATCCGAACCAGGACATCATCGCGCAAGGGGCGGGCAACCTGGCCGCGGGTTTCTTCCGTGGCATCGGGGTGGGGGGCTCGGTCGGGAGTACCGCGCTGAATGTGACCGTCGGCGGTAAAAGCCGGTGGGCGACGATCTGGGCCGGCGTATGGATGCTGATCATCCTGGCCCTATTCTCGGGGCTGGTCTCGAAGATCGCGGTTCCGACTCTCGGCGCCATCCTCATCTTCGCGGCCATCGGCTCGCTGCGGCCGGGCGAGGTCGCCACCATCATGCGCACCGGGCGCACGTCCCAGGTCCTGGTCATTACCACCTTTGCCGCGACCTTGTTCCTGCCGGTCGCCGCGGCCGTCGGCATCGGGGTGGCCCTGTCGCTCGTGCTGCAGCTCAACCAGGATGCCATGGACCTCGCCGTCGTCCAGCTGACCCCGCGTGCTGACGGGCGTTTCGAGGAACACCCGGCCCCGGCCACCTTGACCAGCGAGCACATCACGATCCTTGACGTCTACGGCAGCCTGCTCTATGCGGGTGCCCGTACCCTGCAGGCCCGCCTGCCCGACCCTGGCGAGGCCCGCTCGCCCGTCGTCGTGCTGCGGCTCCGACGCCGCACCTCCCTGGGGGCGACCTTCATCAAGGTGGTCGGCGACTATGCCGACCAGCTCGCCGCTCGCGGTGGCCGGCTCTACCTCACCGGCCTCGAGCCGAGCCTGACCAAGCGCCTCGTCCGCACCGGGCACGTGGAGGACGGTCCGGTGCGGACGTTCGAAGCCACCCCGATCGTCGGCGAGTCGACTCAGCGGGCCTACCTGGACGCCGAGGCATGGCTAGTCAAGCGGCGCGGCGAATGAGCCCGCGCCTGCGTGCGGCGTTACCTGCGGCGGGAAACGCGCCGGGCGGTGCGCCGCGAGGTGCGCCGGGCTACTCTGCGTGCTCCGAACATATCGGGTCTCCGTGTTCTCGTGATCTGCTCGAGTTTCTTGGCGTCGTGCGGAGTCTAGGTCATGCGGTACTGGCTGCGGCCGCCTGCGTTTCGAGCTCATGCAGCTGCTGCGCCTCGTCGGACGAGACAAGCCCCAGCTCCACGAGGTCGAGCGGGCTGATGAAGGCATCGCTGATACGGAAACCACCGGCTCGCGCGATCGCGTCGCGAAGCGGTACCGCCCAGTGATGCTCGATCAGGATGAGTGCTGCCGCCGAGTCGTTAGGAATGTCCTCCAGCACATCCCAGCCCTCCTCTTCGGTAAACACGTTAACGCCGCCGTCGGCTATTACTTCCTCGGCGCCTGCGATGGCGCCTGCCTCTACCCCCTCCTCACCCTCGATCCCCAGGCCGATCAGGGCGCCGATCTTGCTGCCGAGCTCGATCGCCTCGTCTTCGGTGAGGTTGCTGAGGTGCTCTACTTCCAGCCCGCCGTCGGCGTCCTTGTAGACGGCGAGCGAGTCGATGACTCGCACCGTGTCACTCGCGCGGAGCCGCTCGAGCTCGGCGATGATCTCGCCGTGGAAGTCGGGGTGGTTGAATCCCAGTACGATCAGCTGCACCGGTCCAATTGCCATGTTCTCGCCCTCCGATTTGGATCTCTACTCGGCACCAGCATCGGGTGATCGAGGCGCAGGCACATCACCCGACGTGGGCGATGTCTCGCCAAGTCGGCGGACCGCTCAACTCAGACAAGCGGATTACCCAGAGCGAAAGCCTTCCAGCACGGCGCCGGAGTCAGGATGCGGGCGCCAGGGCCGAGACCGAAGGGGTGTACCCGTTGGATCCGATGGTCAGGACGTCGGCGTACATCTCCCGGGTGGTGCCGGCCGTGCCGCTGGCGTAGGCGTGGAAGAACAGGCGGTACTGACCGGAGACCTCGGAACCGCTGACGTCAGCGCTGCCGGGCCCGCACAGGCCGTTTCGGGCCTGGCTCAGGATGGTGGTTCCGCCGGTCTGCGTCCACGACCACGGGTGCTGGGACTTGAACCACTCGGTGGAGTAGCTGCACAGGCCGTAGTTCCCGTGCGCCACGAACAGCACGAACCAGCCGTCGGACAGGGACAGCAGCGAGGGCGCCTCGATCGTGTCGGGGAACTGGTAGCTGCCACCGCTTCCGGTCGGGATCGCGGCCAGCAGCTGGTGGCTGGTGCCCACCGCGGTGGTCCCGTTGGTGGTCATGTCGACCCGGACCATCCTGATGGTGGCCTGGCCGGTGCCGGACTGCGTCTTGTACAGCAGAAACAGCTCGTTGGTGTTGTTGTCCCAGCTGTTGTTGATGACGACCGGATCGGGATCGATCACGCCCTGGCCGGTCACCCGCTTGCCGGGATCGGCGGTCATGTCATCGGCGGCGCCGTAGCCCTTGAGGCAGACGACGGGATGGGCCTGGACCGTGAACGGGCCGGTCGGCGAGGCCGATTCGGCCGCGCCGATGCAGCGCGCGCCCGAGGCCGGCTTCTCGGTCGGGCCGGAGGACGCGGACGCGTTGAGCAGCGCGGCGAAGTACACCACGAACTCGCCGCTGGTGGGCACCCGGACCATGTCGGGGGCCCAGACCCCGGCACTGCGGTCGATCCAGCTGGGCAGGCCCGACGTGTCGAGCGCGTTGGCCGGCGCCGTCCACGGGCCGGAGGCGATCGGCGCCGTCGACTCCCACAGCCCGAAGCCGCCGGTGGTGAAGGCGTAGAACTTGCCGTTGTACAGCGTCACGCCGGGATCGGGGGTCGAGCGGGTGTCGACCGGCTGCTGGGTCGCCGCCCCGGCCGGTCCGGCCTGTACGGCCACCCCTGTCACCGCGCCTGCCGCGGCCACCAGCGCGGCGGCGGTGATCCTTACGCGCCGCCGGATGAGGGTGCCCATCGTCGTCCTCCTCGGGTCGCCGGGCCCCCCGCGTCCATTATCAGGTCGGCGGCCAGGGTGCGCCGATGAGCCGCTCGATATCCTCGCCGAACGGCCGGTCCTCTTCGATCGGATGGACCATCCCGGCCAGCCAGTCCAGCAGAACCCGGCTCCCGGCGGGCGGCGGCTGCCCGGACAGCGCCGCTGCCTGGAAACCGGCGAGCAGCTCGCACGCGGTGACCGCGCGGGCGTGGCGCAGCGCGGCGCGGAGCTTCCCGGCCGCCTCCCAGGCGAACGACTGCACGTCCTCCTGGCCGCCGGACGTCTCGATCAGGCCGACCGGGGTCGCGGCCGCCAGCCGCCGCATCGCGTGTACCTCGCCGGCCGCGCGCTTGTGGACCGGCGTCAGGCCAGCCTGCGGGCCGGGATTGCGGGCTAGCTGCGCGGGCAGCCCGGTCACGGCGGGATTCATCAGCCGGTGCAGCCGTGCCGCCGCCACCTCCGCCGCGTGACAGAACGCCGCCGTGAGGTGGTCGCAGTGCGCGGCCAGGTCGATCCCGTGGAATCCGGCCGTGCTGGTGAACCGCCCGTCGAGGTAGGCGGGGGAGTCGGTGACCCCGGTCAGGGCCCGGCGGACGGCCGCCTCGAGCAGCGCGGCGGCCCGGTGGAGCTGGGTGAGGACCGGCCCGGCCACCCGGAACGACACCGGCGCCTGCAGGGACCGCGGCGACGGCTCGTCGCCCGCCGCCGCGCGGATCCGCGCCAGCACCGCGGCCAGCACCTCGTCGCCGCGCCCGCAGGCGGCCCGGTAGGGATCGCGCGGCGCCCGGATCACCGCGATGGACAGCGCCGCGGCCGCCTCCATCAGCGAGGTGAGCGCGGCGGCCTCGCCGAGGCGGAGGACGGCTAGCGCGGTGGCTCCGGGCACCCCCTGGATC
>DAIOWL010000116.1:0-7371 GCA_036758545.1 Streptosporangiaceae bacterium
CCGATGTGACACTGACCCGGTCCTGACCGGCCCGATGTGACACTGACCCGGTTCCGTCGCCGTCGCCGGCGGCATAGCGTGGTGAGACCCCGGTTCCAGTGCGTCCTGACGCGATTAGCCCAGTTCCAGCCTTACAGGGTCGCCGAGATCAGCGCGGCCCGCTCCAGCAGAAGCTCGGCGGCGCTGCGCATGGCCCCCGGGTGGAACCGCACCGCCGGTCCCTGTACACCGAGGATCGCGATCAGCGTGCCCGCCGGGCTCAGCACCGGCACGGCGATCGCGTTGAGATCCTCCTCGCGCTCGCCGGCCGCCTCGGCCCAGCCCCTGTCCCTGGCCCGGGCCACCTCGACCTCGAGCACGGCCGGGTCCACGATCGTGCGCTCGGTATAAGCAGCCAGGCTCCCGGTCGGCGGCGTTCCGCCGTGGGCGAGGAAGACCTTGCCCACCGCGGTCGCGTGCGCGGCGCTGGTCCGGCCCACCTCGGCCACGCTGCGCACGGACAGCGGGCTCTGCACGAAGTCCAGCGTGGTCGCCTCGTGCTCGCCCGGTACCGACAGCGTGGCCGTCTCCCTGGTCCGGCTGGCCAGTTCCGTCAGGTGCGGCCGGGCCAGGATCCGGATATCGAGGCGGTCGTGCACCGCGCTCGCCAGCCGGACGACCCCGAGGCCGAGCCGGTAGCGCCCGGTGGCGGCCACGTGCTCGACCAGCCCGCCGCTGACCAGGGTGGCCAGGATGCGGGAAATCGTGCTCACGTTGATGCCGGTGCGGCGGGCGATCTCGTTCGTGCCCAGTTCGGTCCGGGCGTCCGCGAGCTCGCCGAGGATGGTCACCGCTCGCTGCACCACGGCGACCTGGCGGGTGGCTGGCTGACCGGTTCTGGCCACGTTATGATTTCTCCAGAAGGGAAATGGTATTTCCTATACGGCAATTGTACCGGAGGAGGCCCCCGACGATGGACCCGACCACCGACATAGACGTGACGGACACAGACGTGACGGACACAGATGTGACGGACACAGGTATGACGGTCCCCGCCCACAGCAAATACGTGATCATCGGCGCGGGCATCCACGGGCTCTCGACCGGGTGGCATCTCGCCACCGAACTCCGCCGCCGCGGCCTCGGCGGCGGTGAAGACGTCCTCATCCTGGACAAGACCGGCGTCGGCGCGGGCGCGTCCGGCATCGCGTGCGGCGTCATCCGCAACAACTACTTCCAGCCCGCCATGCGCGAGCTGATGGCGCACTCGGTCTCGGTCTGGGAGTCGGACCCCGAGGCGTTCGCGTATAGCCCCGTCGGCTACATGCAGATCGCGCCGGAAGCGATGCACCACGACGTCGCGAAGATCTTCTCCGAGCAGCAGGCGATCGGCTACCCGTCCGCGCTCATCGAGGGGGAGCGCGACTGCCGCGCCTACCTGCTCGACATGTTCGGCGACTGGCAGGCCCGCGACATCTCGGTGATCCTGCACGAGGAAAAGGGCGGCTACGCCAACAACGTCAGGTCCCTGAAGGGCCTGGCCGCGAAGGCAGCGGCCGAGGGCGTTCGGATCATGCCGAACGTCCGGGTCGCCGGCCTGGATACCAACGGCGGCGCGGTCACCGCGGTGGACACCGACCGGGGCCGGGTGCGGTGCGATCAGCTCGTCATCGCGGCTGGGCCGTGGATCCGGGACCTGTGGGCGATGCTGGACCTGCCCGCCCAGATTCCGGTCACCCGCCCCGGCCGCCCGGCCACCGAGCCCGAGCAGAATCAAGGGTCAAGGCCGATGTGGACCTACTGGGCCCTGCAGGAGGGGACGCTGGCCGTGGACCCGGGCGAGTTCACCGACAACCAGGGTGGACGTCCGCCGGTCCTGCACGTCGATTCCAGCGCGCCGCTCTACGACGACGTCACGGGCGACCTCATCACCGACCGGATGTGGGGGATTTACTACAAGCCCGACTTCGACTTCGGCGGAGTCCAGGGCGGGACCTCGCCCTATGTCGTCGACCGCCCGGCCGGCCAGGTGGCCGTGGACCCATACGGTCCGGCCAGCCCCGAGTACACGGTGACCGGGGACTTCATCCGGATGTGGACCTCCGCCCTGGCGCACTGCCACAAGCGGTTCGAGGGCAAACGCGACCTGTACCGGCACGAGCCCACCGGCGGGATCGGCGCCTTCACCCCGGACAGCTTCCCGGTCTTCGACGTGTTCCGGCAGAACGCCTACGTCATCGCCGACTCCAACCACGGGTACAAGATGATCGGCGTCGGCGCGCTGGTCGCCAGGGAACTGCTCGGCGAGGAGCAGCCGCTGCTGGCGCCGTTCCGGTTCAGCCGTTACCGCACCGGCAAACTGCACCCGACCAGCAATTCACCCTTCCCCTGGAGCTGACCGGGCCGGGGCTAGGCTGGGCCGCGACCCCGGCCCAGCCCGCGCAGCCAGTGCGTCAGTCGGCTACGACCGCTTCCTCCTCGCGCAGCAGCGCCATCTGCTCCGCCGACGGCATCTGCGGCACGTCCTCGCGGAACGTCACCTTGCTCTTGTCCTGCACGATCCGCCGGTAGAAGAACAGCAGCACGGAGGCGACCAGCACGCCCACGCCGATGAACATGTCGGTCCAGGTCCCGTAGCCGGTGAGGGTCGGGTTGAGGACGCCGAAGATGACCAGCGCCGCGTTGAACACCACCAGGACCCCGGCGATCCAGAGCCAGACCGGCCCCACCTTGATCGGCCGCGGCCAGTTCGGCCGGTCCTTGCGCAGCAGCAGGAAGCCGCTCAGCGCGAACACGTGCGCCAGCACGTACCCGATGTTGCTCAGGTACAAGATGGCCAGGTTGCTGGAGATGAACAGCACCAGCAGCACGTTCACGACCAGGTCGACGGTCATCGCCCGGGCCGGCACGTGCCAGCGGTTCAGGTGGTAGAGCTGCTTGATCGTCATGTGGTCGCGGGCGATCCCGTAGAGGGCGCGCGAGCCGTCGGCCGTCGAGGAGATCATCGACAGGAACAGGCTGCCGATGAGCAGTACCAGGATGACCCCGGCCGGGCCGCTGCCCACGATCTTGGCCAGGGCCGGGACGTAGAACTCGCCGGCCGCCGTGGCCGTGCTCGGCGCGCCGGAGACCCCGCCGATGCCCAGCGGGAACAGCAGGAACACCAGCAGCGTGAACACGGCGGCCGAACGCAGCGCCAGCGTCGTGTCCCGCCGGGTGTCGTGGTATTCCGGGGCGAAGGTCGCGCAGACTTCGGCCGCGTACGACGACCAGGCGAACAAGAACAGGTAGACCATGGCCAGCTTGAAGCCGCTGAACCCGCCGGGGATCGCCCACGTCATGTTCGAGCTGTGCCAGTCCCCGGTGAAATACGGCACCACGATGAAGATCACCAGCGGCACCATGAGCCCGGCCCCGGCGGCATAGGAGAACCACACGGCCGGGCGGAGCCCGAAGACGTTCAGCGCCCAGACCGCGACGATGCAGGCGAGCGCGATGACCTGGGGCAGGCCTATGTGTACCACGCCGTCGTAGAACGACCAGGTGCTGTTCGGGAACCACTGCGCCTGGATGAGCGTGCCGATCAGCACGCCGAAGATCGACAGGACCACCGACCAGCCGATCCAGTAGCCGTACGCCCCGATGGGGCCGACCAGCGAGAACCGTCCGCGCCAGCCCTCGTGCGCGTACAGCGAGATGCCGCCTGGCTTGTCCGGGAACATGGACGCGGTCTCGGCGTAGATCCAGGCCTGGAGCATGCCGACCGCGGCCGAGATGGCCCACAGCGCCACCGCGCCCCAGGTGCCGAGCGCGCCCATCGAGAACCCGAGGGACGCGATCAGGAAGCCCGGGTTGCACAGGGCTATGACGAACCCGTCCCACCAGCGCAACGATTTGAGCAGGTGCCGTTCTTCAACGAGAGCCTCAGCCATCCGGGGCACCTCCGTCCACCACAGGTAAACTCTGTGTAGCACCGAACGGCCGGCCGTGTCTATATCCATCGTGCCTGCGTATCTGTCCGGCTACCGCGCGCTGCCCCGCCGTGCCCCTATGCACGGTCTCAGGGCCGGCTGGCTTCCGGCCCCCGCCGGGCTCTGTCCCGGGCACCCGGGAAGATCTACAATGCGAGCGTGCGCGGTGCCCTGATCACCGTCCGCTGTGACTGCGGCGGGATCGGATACGTTCCGTACGGTGAGCGGTGGGAATGCCCCACCTGCCATCGTCGCTGGAACACGGGCCAGATCCCGGCCGAGGAGTACTGGGGGATCATGCGTGACATGCGCCGGACGCGCATCAACGTGCTCGCCACCGCGCTCGGCCTGATCCTCCCGATCCTGATCCTGACGGCCGTGGCCGGTATCAGGATCCTGGCGCTGCTGCCGGTCGTGATGGGCTTCTGGTTCCTGTTCTACATGCCCAGATGGCGGCGTCGGGTCAGACTGCAGGCCAGGAACCTGCAAAGGTGGCAACTCCACCCCGAGTAACCCCCACCTCAATCCCGTTCATCTCCGTGAAACCCCGCGCCACCCCCACGCCCGCCAGCCTGCAACCCCGCGCCCGCCCGCCGCCGCGCCCGCCCGCTGGAACGCCATGAAACCCCGGATCCAGTGCGCTCTTACGCGTGAAACCCCAGTTCCATAGCGTAAGAAGGGCCGTGCTCGAGGCCGTGCGGACTAGGCTGGCCGGCCGGTGAAGGAGATGGGCAGCCGAACGGGCCCGGTATTTCCGCTATCGGGAAGCCAGACTGCCTCTCCCGCGGGACGCGGGTCACCGAGCCGGCCGGCCAGCACGGTCAGGGCCGTGGCCATGTCGGCCCGCGCCACGTAGTGCCCGAGGCAGTAGTGAATTCCGCCGCCGAACCCGAAGTGGGGCGGCCGCCCGGTCGCGGTGATGTCGAATTCCCCGCTGCCTGCCTGCGCGGTGTCGGTTCCCGCCGATTCGCAGAACAGGTGGATCGTGGTCCCGGCCTTGATGTCGAGACCGTCGAAGGTGAAGTCGGCCAGGGCTTCCCGGGTCACCCAGGTCGTGGTGGGCCGGACCCGCATGACCTCCTCGACCGCGGCGGCCCCGAGCTCGGGATGCTCGCCGAGCAGCTGCCACTGACCGGTGTGCTCCAGGAAGACCTGCATGGCCAGGCCGAGCTGGTTCCTGGTGGTGTCGAAACCGCCGAAGATCAGCAGCACGAGCGCGTCCCGCAGCTCGGCCCCGGTCAGGCCGGTCCCGGTCAGGCCGTCTCCTGCCACGCCGCCCTCGTCTGCCTGGGACTTCACCAGGCTAGTCACCAGGTCGTCGCGCGGATCGCGCCGCCGCGCGGCGATCACCGCGTCGGCGTAGTCGTAGAGCGCGGCGAGCGCCGCCTCGATCCGGGGCAGATGCTCGCGGATCCGCACCCCCATGGCCAGCCCTACCGTCGCCGACTCGGCCGCGATCGTGGGCCACTCCTCCTCGGCGATGCCGAGCATGATCGCGATGACCCGGGCCGCGTAGGGCTCGGCGAAATCGGCCATGAACTCGCACCGCCCGGCTCCCGCGAACGAATCCGCCAGCTCCCCGGCCAGATCGCCGAACCGGGGACGCAGGGCCTCGACCATCCGGCGGGAGAAAGCCGGGCTGAGCAGGCGGCGCATCCTGTGATGCGCCTCGCCCTCCAGGTTGAGAACCCAGCTAGCCCACCAGTCCGCGAACGGCCCGGAGGTGATGCCGTGGTGGGCGGGCCACAACCTGCTGCCCTGGCGCAGGGCCGGGTGCCTGATCAGCCGGGACACCTGGTCGTACCGCAGCACCGCCACGCCGTAGCTGGTCCGCGCGTACCAGCCGGCCTCCCGTGCCCGCCGGACCTCGGCCGAGGTGACGCAAAAGGCCGGATCGGCGACCTCGAAGTACGGCACCGCGGGATCCGGTGTCCGGGTGATCATGGCTCCTCGGGCCCTTACCAGGGCTAATTCCGTGACGCTCTCACTGGCCCTCTGCACTGGGCCCACTCCACCCACATGCCTACCTGGCACCGTCGGTGCTTGTCCAGGCCCGAACGGCACCGTCCCAGGTCATCAAGAAAACTTTGTTCACTGCCAGGAAACAAGGCGACCGCGGACGCCTGCCCGCGTCAGGTCGAGGGCGTTATCGACTTGATCGAGAGGAACTGGATCGGCAGCTCCACCAGGGCCGCGGGGCCGTGCGGGACGCCGCCGATGAACTGCAGCACGTCGCCGGACTCCAGCAGGTAGCGGGAACTGCCGTAGCCGTACTCCATCCGGCCCGACAGCATGTAGATCAATTCGGTGCCCGCGTGCTGGTAGAGCGGGAAGGTGTTGCTCCGTTCGGTCAGGGTGACCCGCAGCGGCTCGAGGGTGTTGCTCGGCGCGCGCATGATGCCGAGCGATTCGTAGCGGTGGCCGACTCCCGAGCCCTTGTGCTCGATGTCGAGGCCCCGGCCCGCCTTGACGAACATGACGTCCTGCTCTTCGTTCAGGCCGCGGAAAAACGCGGTCACCGGGACCTGGAGCGCCTCGGAAAGCCGGGCCAGCGTGGCCAGGCTGGGCGACGCCTGGGCGTTCTCGATCTTCGACAGCATGCCCTTGGACAAACCGCTCTGGGCGGCGAGTTGTCCCACCGTCCACCCGAGCTGCAGACGGAACTCCCTGACCCGGGCGGCGATCGCGGTCCCCAGCGCCTCTTCCAGGCCCTGTCCGTTTACGGTGCCGCGGTTGCCCAGATCCGGGACCGGTCGGGCCCGGGAGTGCTCAGCCAGGTCTGCGATGCGCGCCACCACGCTGCTCCTCTTGCCGGGGGTCCAGGTCCTGTCGGGGGGCCCGGGCGCGCCCGGCATATTGACAGATGTTTCCCGCGGGACGCACCAACGGGCACTTCCAGATTAATACCCGGCCCCGAGCGGGCTATCCGCGGCGGTAGAAACGCCAGCCCCGGGCCGTGCGCCATCCCGCCGGGCGGTGCCGTGGGCACTGCCGCGAGCCTTACCGCGGCACTACCGCGGGCACTGCCGTGGGAGCCGCGGCGGCCCGGCCGTGACAGGCTGTTGACCGGGAGCCACGTCGCGGCCGACAATGCCCATGTAGTGAAACGATGTCTCTTGTGCATAAACTCTGATCGTCAATGCGGAGGAGCGTGGGCGACGGATGTGCGGAATCGTCGGTCTCCATCTCAAGAACCCTGGTCTCCAGCCGCGCCTGGGTGAATTCCGCGGGTACGTCGTATTCTCACCGTAAGGTGTCCTGTTAGTAAACATTGTCCACTCTGCTTAAAGCCATGCCCAGACAGCCATTCCCAGACAGACAGTCGGCACTGTCGGCCGCACTGTCTGCGCCGCACTAGGCGCGACGACCTGATCACCTCGGAGCGATCAAAACGACCTAACGGAGCGTGCACATGTCAGAC
>DAIOWL010000116.1:7381-11843 GCA_036758545.1 Streptosporangiaceae bacterium
CCACGATCCAGCGCCCGCCGGGCATGAGGCCGGCCCCGGGCCGGGCCAGCCCGGCCAGCCCGTCCAGGAACTGCGCTACTCGCTGCGCTCGGACGAGAGCATCGACTGGGATCTGCTGGCCAAGCGGATCGCCGCCGAGACGGGCCGGGATCTCCGGGTCGAGCCGCTCGGGTCCGACTCCGCCGTGTTCGTCTCGCCCGCGGCGGAGACGTCGTTCCTGGCCGCCGTCCGCCGGGCCGCGCCCCAGGTGACCGTGCCGGGGTTCGGCCGGTCCATGGTGGTGGTCAAGGACGTCGGCGCGCCCGCCGCCATCTGCGCCCGGTACGGGATCCCCGGCTGGGCCGGTTACCAGGGCATCGGCCACACCCGCATGGCCACGGAATCGGCCGTGACCACCGCCCACTCCCATCCCTTCGCCCCCGCGGCCGATCTGGCCCTGGTGCACAACGGGTCGTTCTCGAACTACGCGACCGTCCGCGGCCGGCTGGCCCGCCAGGGCATCCGCTGCGAGACCGACAACGACTCCGAGGTCGCCGCGCGGCTCGTGGCCGCCCGCATGGCGGAAGGGGCGGACCTGGCCGACGGCCTGCGCACGGTACTCAAGGAGATGGACGGGTTCTTCACCCTCCTGGTGACGACCAGGACGCAGTTCGCGGTGATCCGCGACTCGTTCGCCTGCAAGCCGGCCGTGATCGCGGAGACCCCGGACTACGTCGCCATGGCGTCTGAGTACCACGCCCTCGCCGGGCTGCCCGGGATCACCGGCGCCCGGGTCTTCGAGCCGATGCCCGAGGAGATCCACGTATGGAGCCGGTGATCCTGAGCTGCGCGGAGCTGTCCACCCGCGAGATCAACGCCGCGCTGGCCGCCCTGCCCGACGGCGCGTCCGCCCGGGTGCTCGAGCCGCGCGGCCGCCACAACCTCGCCGTCGGCCTGAGCAACCGGGTGCGGATCGACATCGAGGGTAACGCCGGGTACTTCATCGGCGGCCTCGGCGACGGGCCCGACGTGGTGGTGCACGGCTTCACCGGCTGGTCGGTCGGCGAGAACCTGCAGGCCGGATCGGTCCGGGTGGAGGGCAACGCCTCGGAATGCGCGGGCGCGTCCAGCCGCGGCGGGACGATCGTCATCGAGGGCGACGCGTCGTCCCGGGCCGGGATCTCGCTGAAGGGCGGGACGATCCTGGTCGGCGGGAACGTCGGCCACATGAGCGGGTTCATGGCCCAGGCCGGCGTCATGCTGATCGGCGGCGACGCCGGTGACGCGCTCGGCGACTCGCTCTACGAGGCGGTCATCTACGTGGCCGGGAAGATCGCCTCGCTCGGCTCGGACGCCAGGATCGAGGAGCTGACCGAGTCGGACGTGCGGGCCGTGAAGGCGCTGGCCGAGCTGGGCGGCGGCAGCTTCGGCCACGTCCAGCCGGAGAACGTCACCCGGGTGGCCTCGGCCCGCGGCCTGTACAACTTCGACGCCCTCAAAGACCAGAAATACTGAAGGACCTAACGTGCAGATGGATCAGCCCCAGCGAATGAGTCTGCCGATGGACGCACACCGCCGCAGCGGCGCCTTCCCGCCCGAGGTGATCGCGCAGATCCAGCGCACCGCGACCGAGGGTCACTACGAGATCCGGGGCTGGGGCGCCAAGCGCGACCTGCCCACCTTCGACGACCTGCTGTTCCTGACCGCGTCGCTGACCCGGTACCCGCTCGAGGGCTACCGGGAGAAGTGCGACACCAGCACCGTCCTGGGCACCAGGTACGCCAGCAAGCCGCTGCAGCTCGCCATCCCGGTCACGATCGCGGGCATGAGCTTCGGCGCCCTGTCGGCCACCGCCAAGGTGGCGCTGGGCCGGGCGGCGAGCGCGGTGGGGACGTCCACCACCACCGGCGACGGCGGCATGATCGGAGAGGAGCGGGCCGCCTCCCGTCTGCTGGTGTACCAGTGCCTGCCGTCGCGCTACGGGTTCAACGTCGACGACCTGCGCCAGGCCGACGCCATCGAGATCGTCATCGGCCAGGGCGCCAAGCCGGGCGGCGGCGGGCTGCTGCTCGGGCAGAAGGTGACCGACCGGGTGGCCGGCATGCGGACCCTGCCGGCCGGCGTCGACCAGCGCTCCGCCTCCCGCCACCCCGACTGGGTCGGACCCGACGACCTGCGGATCAAGATCGAGGAGCTGCGCGAGGCCACGCGGTGGGAGAAGCCGGTTTACGTGAAGTTCGGCGCCACCCGTGTCGTCAACGACGTCAAGCTCGCGGTCGAGGCGGGCGCGGACGTCGTGGTGGTCGACGGCATGCAGGGCGGGACCGCGGCCACCCAGGACTTCTTCATCGAGCACACCGGCATCCCCACCCTGGCCGCGGTCCGGCTGGCCGCGGAGGCGCTGCGCGACATCGGCATGGAGGACACCGTGCAGCTGATCGCCTCCGGCGGCATCCGTACCGGAGCCGACGTGGCCAAGGCGCTCGCGCTCGGCGCGGACGCGGTCTCGGTCGGGGTGGCCCCGCTCATCGCTCTCGGCTGCAACAGCCCCACCTACTGGCAGGACGGGAGCGATCACGACGCCTCCGACGGCTACCAGGCGCTGGGCACCGAGGCCGGTTACTGTCACCACTGCCACACCGGTCGCTGCCCGGTCGGCGTCACCACCCAGGATGCCGGATTGGAGGCCCGGCTCGACGCGGACCGCGGCGCGCGTCAGGTCACGAACTACCTCAAGGCGATGGCCATGGAGACCGCGGCGCTGGCTCGCGCCTGCGGCAAGTCCGACGTGCACAACCTCGAGCCGAACGACCTCGTGGCGCTCACCGTAGAGGCGGCTGCCATGGCCCAGGTCCCGCTGGCCGGTACCGAATGGATTCCCGGCCGCCAGGACAAGATCTGACGGCCCGAAAACGACGGCAAACCGCGTCTTCCCAACTTCGCGGGTACGTCGTACTCTCAACCTAAAGTGTCGTGTTAGTAAACATAGTCCACTCTGCTTAAAGCCATCCCCCGACAGCCAGCACTGCCAGTGCCGCACTAGGCGCGGCCACCTGATCACCACGGAGCGATAAAACGACCTAACGGAGCGTGCACATGTCAGACGCCGAGGCCCAGCTGCGGGAACGCGCGGAGTCCGACGGGGTGCGGTTCTTCTTCGCCATGTTCGTGGACATGCATGGCAAGCCGTGCGCCAAGATGATCCCGGTCGAGGCGGTCGACGTGCTGACCGGCGGGGGCGCGGGCTTCGCGGGGTTCGCGGCCGGGCCGATGGGGCAGAGCCCCGCCGATCCGGACATGATCGCCGTCCCGGACCCGGCCTCGTACACGCTCACGCCGTGGCAGCCAGAGCTGGCCGTGCTGCAGTGCGACATCCACGTCGAGGGCCAGCCCTGGCCCTACACCCCCCGGCTGATCCTGAAGCGGATGCTGGACAAGGTCCGCGACCGCGGCCTGGTCTACAACGTCGGCTGCGAGGCGGAGTACTTCCTCGTCCGCCGCCGCGACGGCGGCGGCGTGGAGCTCGCCGACCCGCTGGACACCGCCGAGGCGCCCTGCTACGACGCCAAGGGCCTGACCAGGATGTTCGGCCACCTGTCCACGGTATCGACGTACATGAACCAGCTCGGCTGGGCCAACTACGCCAACGACCACGAGGACGCGAACGGCCAGTTCGAGCAGAACTTCGCGTACGCCGACGCGCTGACCAGCGCCGACCGGCTCATCTTCTACCGCTACATGATCCACACGCTGGCGCACAACGCGGGCCTGGCCGCCACCTTCATGCCGAAGCCGTTCGGGAACCTGACCGGTTCCGGACTGCACCTGCACTCCAGCCTGTGGGACGCGCAGACCGGCGCCGAACTGTTCGCGGACCCCGCCGACCCCCGCGGGCTCGGCCTCTCCGAGCTCGCCTACCACTACATCGGCGGCCTGATCGAGCACGGGCCGGCCATGGCCGCCGTGACCTGCCCGACCGTCAACTCCTACAAGCGATTCGGGGTCGGCGCGCCGAATTCCGGTGCCACCTGGGCCCCGGCCTACGCCACCTACGGCGGGAACAACCGGACCCAGATGCTCCGCGTTCCCGACGGCGGACGGGTGGAGAACCGGGCCTGTGACGGCTCCGCCAACCCGTACCTGGCCATGGCGGTCCAGCTGGCCGCCGGGCTCGACGGCATCGACCGCGACCTGGACCCGGGCGAGCCGAACCGTGACAACCTGCACGTGCTGCCGGCCGCGGCCGTCGCCGCCCGCGGCATCCGGGTGCTGCCGCCGACCCTGCTGCACGCCGCCGACGAACTGGTCACCGACGACGTGCTCCGCGAGGCGCTGGGCAAGACACCGGACGGGGACTACATCGACTACTACGCCCAGGTCAAGCGGGACGAGTTCCGCGCCTGGCACTCCGGGGTGAGCGACTGGGAAGTCGAGCGCTACCTCACGCTCTTCTGACCGGCCCGCACCGATGAGAGGAACTGTC
>DAIOWL010000117.1:0-11821 GCA_036758545.1 Streptosporangiaceae bacterium
CCGGGAAGGCGGCCAGGGTGCCCTGAAGGGCACGGTCTAGTTGACATTCCATCACCAACGTTTAGGGCAGCAGGGCTAGCTTGCCGACCGTGGCCCGCGATTCCAGTTCCGTGAGCGCCTTCGGGCCATCGGCGAGTTCATACGTGACGGGCTGGACGGGGGCGAGCACCCCGGCGGCGATGAGCGCGAACAGCTCGCCCATGAGCTCGCCGTAGATCTGCGGTGTGGCCTGGATCAGCATGCCGATGTTCAAGCCGATGAGCTGGACCTGGTGCTTGTATATCAACTCCCAGTTGGTCACCGGGGCTTCACCGCCGGCCGCGCCGTAGACGATGACCCGGCCGGTGACCCGCTTGGCCGCGGTCAGGCTGGCGCCGAGCGTGGCGCCGCCGGCTGACTCCAGCACCAGGTCGGCGCCGGTGCCGCCGGTCAGCCGCAGTACCTCGGCGGCGAGATCGGCAGCGCGAGAGTCGAGGACATGGTCGGCGCCCAGCACCCGCACTGTCTCGTGCTTGCCTGGCGAGGCGGTGGCGATAACTATGGCGCCGTAGTGCTTGGCCATCTTCACCGCAGCCTGGCCGGTTCCGCCTGCCGCGGCGTGGATCAGCACGGTCTGGCCGGCGGCGATGCGGCCCAGGGGCCGGAGCGCGGCCAGGGCGGTGGGCCAGTTCACGAGCAGGCCCATTGCCTCCTGCTCGGCCCAGCCCGCTGGCACCGGGATCACCGCGATCGCCGGCAGCGTCGTGTACTCAGCAAAGGCGCCGCACCCGATGCCGACACCGATGACACGGGCTCCGGGTTCCAGGCCCGTGACGTCCTCGCCCCTGGCAACGATCTCGCCGGCAGCCTCGAAGCCTGCCAGATACGGAGGCTGCGGGCCTCCCAGGAACACACCATGGGCCTGCGAGATGTCGCCAAAGTTGACGCCGGCGGCGGTGACCCGGATCAGGACGTCGCCCGGGCCTGGGGCCGGGACCGGCACGTCGGTGATCAGTCGCAGGTCCTGCGGGCCGTTCAGGGACGTCTGCTGCAGGGCGCGCATGGTAGCGGGGATGCTCATGGCCATCGGGTCCCTTTCCTTGGCTGGCGTGACCGGGTCGGCCTACCATCAACCAGGGAGACCCGGCGAGGGCCGAAAAGGAATCGCCTGGAGGCGATCGCGGACTGTTATGGCCGTTCGGCAGGTTACCGCGTCGTCAGGTCGCCTCTGGTGAGGGCATCCCTGTCCACGTCATCGAGCGAGGTGACCACCAGATCGGCGTCGGCCGCCGCCAGCAAGTCCGCGTCGTCGGCCCGGGAGATGCCGATCGCGGCCATGCCGCCGGCCTTCGCGGCCTGCACGCCAGAGGACGCGTCCTCGATCACCATCGCGTGGCGTGGCTCGACGCCGAGTTCATGCGCGGCGGTCAGGAAGATCTCGGGGTCCGGCTTGCCGTGGGCGAAATCGCGCCCCGAGACGTCCACGTCGAAGTAGTCCAGTAGCGTCTGGCCTGGCTTTAGCGTCGGCGAGGAGATCCCGTGCTCGGCCGCGAACGTGTCGAGCCGGATCTTGCGCAGGAACAACCCCGCGTTCTTCGAGGACGACGCATCCGCGATCCGCATCCCGGCGTCCTTGGTCGCGATGACGAAACGCAGCGCGTCTGGATACGCCGTGAAGTCGCCGGCTTCGATAAGGCGCACGACCATTTCCTGCTTGCGCTGCGCATACTCGGCCACGCGCTTCTCGGCGTCGGGCACGTGGAAGTAGTCGAGGGCGGCGAGGGCGCCGGCCATGCGCGGCTTGCCGGACACGTACTGCTGGTAGACGTGGGGCGTGAACGCGTCCGGCGACCACGTTGTCTGGTCGCGTATGTCGCGCCAGCCGGCCTCCATCAGCTCGCGCAGCGACTCGCGCCACGCCTTTTGGTGCGGCGAGTCGACCAGCACTCCGTCGACGTCGAAAATCGCTCCCTGGAACTTCGGCATGCGGCCTTCTTTCAATCCGGGGCGGAAGGGGTGGAGGACGCCGTGGTCGCGGGGCTGAGCTCGAACACGGTCCGGTCGCCGACGCTCAGCTTGCGAACGTCGTCGCGGACCGCGACCGTGACCGAACGGCTGCCGCCCTCGGTGTGGAGGGCCAGCGTCAGGCGATCGCGGGTGAGCGTCAGCTGGATCGGGGTCTGCCGGAACTGCATCGAGAACGACAGGCTCGCGAGCCGGCTCGGCAGCCGGGGATCAAAGCATAGGACGCCGTCGCTGATATAGGTGCCCGCGTAGCTGCGCTGCATGAGGTCGAGCGTCCCGGCCATGACACCCATGTGGATGCCTTCTTTCGTCGTGCCGCCCTGGATGTCCTCGGCATCGCTGCGCAGTGCGACCAGGAACCGCTCCCATGAGCTCTCCGGGTCGATGGCGGCGAGGACCCCGGCATGGGTGACGAAACTGAGCGTCGAGCCGTGCGACGTGCGCCGGTCGTAGTACGTGACGTTCCGGGATACCGTGCCGGCATCGTAGGCGTACCCGAGCCGCCCGAAAATCTCGCGCAGCTCCTCGTCCCTGAACAGGAAGAACAGCATCACCGTGTCGGCCTGCTTGGTGACCTTGTAGAGGTTGGGGTCCTTGCCCTCCGCGCGCAGGATGCGGTCGAGCCTCTGGATGTTGCCGTACTTCGCCCGGTACGCGTCCCAGTCCAGTTCCTCGAGGTCCTCATAGCCCTCGAACTGGCTGATGATCCCGTCGTCGTGGAACGGGACGAACATCCGCCGGCTCATGTCCCGCCACACGGCCAGCTCGTCGTCGCCGATGCCGAGCCGCTCGCGCAACTCCTCCGCGCGGCTCGCGGGCAGCAGCGCCAGCAGCTTGCCGGCGATATCGCACAGCCACGCCACCATGACGTTGGTGTACGCGTTGTTGCGCAGGCCGCCCCGCGGCGCGTCCGGGTACTTGTCATGGAACTCGTCCGGGCCCATCACGCCATGGATCTCGTAACGCTCGCGCTCGGTATTGAAGTGCGCGATCGATGCCCAGAAGCGCGTGATGCTGAGCATCATCTCCGCGCCATAATCGCGCAGGAACGCCTGGTCATGGGTGGTCTGGAAGTACTGCCAGATGTTCCAGAAGATCGCCGCGTTGACGTGCCGCTGGTTACGGCTGAGGTCGGGCTCCCAGCGGCCCGAAACGGGGTTGAGATGGACGCGCTGGGTCTCCTCGGTTCCATCGCTTCCGCTCTGCCACGGGAACATCGCGCCCCGGAATCCTTCCTCCCGGGCCGCCGCCCGGGCCTCGCCTATCCGGCGGTAGCGGTACATCAGCAATCCTCGCGTGACCTCGGGCAGCCGGACATTGAAGAACGGAAACGCGTAGAGCTCATCCCAGAACACATGCCCGCGATACGCCTCCCCGTTCAGGCCGCGGGCGGGCAGCCCCGCATCGAGGTCGGCCGTGTTCCGGGAGCAGACCTGCAGGACGTGCGCGATGTGCAGCCGCAGCAGGGACTGCACGCTCTCCTCTCCGGACACCCGCACGTCACAGACCCGCCACAGCTCCTCCCACGCCGCGGCGTGCCTCTCGAACGAGGCGGCGAAATCGGTGTGCCGGGCCACCGACGTGGCCGCCTTCACTAGCGTGTCGCTGACCGCCGGGTCCCGCGACGTGAAGAACGTCACCAGCTTCTCGACCCGTATCGGCTCGCCCTGGCGCACGTCGAAGGCCAGGACCTGCTGGATGTAGTCCTCCATC
Source organism: Streptosporangiaceae bacterium (assembly GCA_036758545.1). Lineage (GTDB taxonomy): Bacteria > Actinomycetota > Actinomycetes > Streptosporangiales > Streptosporangiaceae > Palsa-504. The sequence goes on from DAIOWL010000117.1 coordinate 3,718, forward strand.
TGGGTGAGCCGCCGCTCGACCTGGACTGGACGATCGCCGCGGAACACGCGGGTGCGAGCCGCCTGGCTGATGTACAGATTCGACTGCCGGGTCTCGGCCTTGAGCGCGACAACCTCAGGCCCGAGCGTCCGCGGGGCCACGGGGTTCAGGTGGCGGCCTTCCAGCTCCCGGTAGCGGGCGACCCCCGCATTGCTCACCCGGCCGTCGATCGCCGTCACCACCTCGACGCGCCCCGACCAGTTAACCGGGACAAGCGTCCACTCGATCCCTCCGTGATGCGGGTCAGCCATGCTGACGAAGCGGCGGCTGTCCAGCGTCGTCTCACGGCCCTCATGATCACGGAACGAGAGGTGGCGGCTCACGGTCGCGAACCGGATGTCAAGCTCGTGGCGGTAGCCGAGCAGATCCACGTCGGCGAGCCGGATCACGTCGCCGCCCTCGATGCGCAACTGGAGGACCAGCCAGTTCGGCAGGTTGACGAGATCCTCGTTGAGCACGGGCAGGCCGCCCAGGATCGTGGTCTCGCGGTTGTAACCGCCGTGCGCATAGGTGCCGGGATAGTGCACGCCGTCAGCGTCTTCCCACTCCGCCGCGCCGCGCACGCACAGGTAGCCGTTGCCCGTGGAGGTCAGCGCCTCACGAAGGCCCTCGGCCTCGGGATCAAAGCCGTCATATGCGAGCAGGAAACCGTCCACGGCACCTCCGTGGAGGGGTGTACCCAGTCCGCTCCGCCCGCACCGCCGCGCGACAGGGACGGCTTTGACGGCGCAAGAGGGCGTGCGTCTCAGCTGCTGCCGCTCGGGCTGGTGGCCCGGTCGCCGGTCCGGCCGGTGGCGAAGATCGGCCATCCGATTTCGGTGCGCCACTGGTCCTCATCCGGGGTGTCATTGGGGCCGATCACGTAGTACTCGCGGATGGGTCCCTCGACGGCGAGGGCATGATCGGTCACGTAGGTGGCGAGCGATCCGTACGCCAGGTCGGCATCCGTGTGGGCGCCGGTATGGACGATGACGGCCAGCTCAACCTCCGGCACCACGAGCCTGCTTATTCGTCCGGTCGCCCGCACCGGTTCGGCGCAGGGCACGAAGACGGTGGCTTCGCCGCGTGCGTAAGAGAACAGGTCGTTGGCGTAGATGGCGCCTCCGGGGCCTGCGGGCGTGACCTTGTGAGCGGCCAGCACGGCGTACAGTTCACCGAGCGCGCCCTGGTACCAGGCGCTGGCCTCTTTGACGTCGATGACCTCGCTCACGGCGGCCGCGGGCGTGGCCGGTATCCGGCGATGCTCGATAGCTACCGGTGTGGCGCCGGCCGGGGGCTCGAGGAGGTCACGCAGTGATGCGGCAGCCTGCTGGGTTCGCGCCAGCGTCATCTCGAGGCGGCGGAGGTGACCGGCGATCAGCTCGTTACGGGCGGCCAGGTCCGGCGTGGTGATGACGGCGTGGATCTCTTCCAGGGGCATGTCCAGGGACCGGAACCGCTTGATGACCTGGGCGGTCGGGATCTGGTCCGTGCCATAGCGGCGGTGTCCGGTGGCCGGATCGACATCAGCGGGCACCAGCAGGCCGATGCGATGGTAATGCCGCAGCGTCTTGATGTTCAGGTGCGTGGCGCGCGAGAAATCCCCGATCGCCAGTGATGGCGGCATGCCCCCAGTATCAGATCTCCCCCTAGGGGAGATACAAGCGGCACTCCCGGTCTTGCACCTCCCGCGAGGGCAGGCCCGAGGCTCCTGATAGGTGGCCAGCCGGGCCGCCGCCTCGAAAGGAGAAAGACCATGACCACCGCCCTTCCGCCGGTCGTCGCCGATTACCTCGCCGCCGTCAACGCCTTCAACCTCGACGGCATGGTCGCGACCTTCGCACCCGACGCCTACGTCAACGACGCCCGCCGCGAGATCAGCGGCATCGACGCCATCCGCCGCTGGGCCGAGAAGGAGATGGTCGGAGACCACGTCACGATGGAACCGCTCGAGGTCGTCGACCACTACGGCGAGACCATCGTGCGGTCCCGCTACGACGGCACCTACGACAAGACCAGCCTCCCCGCCGAACTGGTCATGTCGGACTACTTCAGCGTCCGCGACGGCAAGATCGTCAGCCTCAAGGTAATCCGCAACCAGCCGTTCCCGTACTGACCAGCACCGCCGCCAGCTACCTGCAGGCACATGTGAGCCCGCTGACATTAGTTACGGATCCGTTCTTAATCGCGGACAATCAGTCCATGACTAGCGCCACATGTCAGACGATCGGCCACGTCAAAGGTAAGTTGCCGTCATGACGCCTAAGACCGGTGAAGATCCCGGCGCCGGCCCGCAGGCGCTCCCGCTCGATGATGTCGACCGGGCTATCGTGGCGGTGCTGCGCGAGGACGGGCGCATTTCCATGCGGGCGCTGGCGGCTCGATTGCACATCTCCCGGTCCGGCGCCTACCTGCGCGTCCAGCGGCTGGAAGAAGCCGGGGTGATTACCGGCTACTCCGCCTGGGTGGATCCGCAGCGGTACGGGTACGGCCTGTCCGCGTACGTGCAGTTGAAGATCGCTCAGCCCGCATGGAAGCCGCTGCGGGCCAGGCTCATGACGATCCCGGAGGTGGAGCACGCGGCGCTGGTATCCGGGGACGCCGACATCGTGCTGCTCGTCAGGGCCCGCGACATCACGGCGCTGCGGGAACTGGTGCTGAATAGCTTTCAGAGCATGCCCGAGGTGCTGTCGACGCAGACCGTGCTGATCTTCGATGAGCTCGGCCGCGGCCCCGCCGCGGCGGGACCTACAGGTGCCGCAGGGCATTCGCCGGAGACTCAACACAGTCGGCGATGAAGCGCAGGAAGCCGCCGGCCGTCCCGCCGTCGCACACCCGGTGGTCGAACGCGAGGGTGAGCTCGGTCATCTGGCGGGGCACGACCTGGCCGTCGACGACCCAGGGACGCGGGATGATCCGGCCGATGCCCAGTATCGCCGCTTCAGGGTGATTGATGATGGCGGCCGAGCCATCCACGCCGAACACGCCGTAGTTATTGACCGTGAACGTGCCGCCGGTCAGATCAGCGGGACCGAGCGTGCCGTCCCGGGCGCGCCGGGTCCGTTCGGCGACGGCCGCAGCGAGCTGCTCGAGGGTGAGCACCTGGGCATCGTGTACGACGGGCACCATGAGACCGCGATCGGTCTGGGCGGCGAAGCCCAGGTGCACGGACGGGCCCATGACGATCTCGTCGCCCTCGATCCTGGCGTTGAGTTCCGGATGACGGCGCAACGCGAGAATCGTGAACCGGGACAGCAGCGCCAGGAGGCTGATCTTCGGGGCCGACCCATCGGCGTTGAGCGCGGCCCGGAGCCTGAGCATCTCGGTGGCGTCCACGTCCACCCAGACGGTCGCCTCCGGGATCTCCCGTCGCGACCGGCTGAGCTTGTCCGCGACGGACTTGCGCACGCCTCGTAGCGGAATCCGGATCACCCCGGCGGCGGGCGGGGCGGCCGGCGCGGGCTCCGGGACAGCAGCCGGCCCGGCCTGGCTGGCACTGATCGCCGCGTCCACATCCTGGCGGGTGATCAGCCCGCCACGGCCGGAACCGCGGATGGTCGTCAGGTCAACGCCGGCGCTGCGGGCGAGCTGCCTGATCAGCGGCGAGGCAACAGGCAGCCGGCCGTTGCGCGGCGGAACGCTGCTGTCGCCCGAAGACCGCGTGGCCCGGTGACGGCGACGGTGGCCGCTGGAGGTGCCGTAGCCGACGAGGACGTTGCCGCTCTCGGCGGGATCCACGGTGAGCAGGGGCTGTCCGACCGCCACGACGTCGCCGGGCTGGCCGTGCAGCGCGGTGACCCGGCCGGCGAACGGCACGGGGACCTCGACCACCGCCTTGGCCGTCTCGACCTCGACGATGGGCTGGTCCACCGTGACGGTGTCTCCGGTCTGCACGTGCCAGGTCACGATTTCGGCCTCGGTCAGGCCCTCGCCCAGATCCGGCAGGAGGAACGCAGGCATCTAGCCGCCTGCCTTCACGGCCGGGCGGGTCTCCTGCCACTGCATGCGGTCGACCGCGTCGAGGATGCGGTCGACGCTGGGCAGGTGATATTCCTCCAGGTGCGGCGGGGGATAGGGGATGTCGAACCCGGCCACCCGCAGGACCGGGGCCTCGAGGTAGTGGAAGCACTGCTCGGACAGGCGCGCGGCCACCTCGGCGCCGTATCCGCAGAACCGGCTCGCCTCATGCACGACGACGGCACGGCCGGTTCGCCGCACCGATGCGGTCACCGTCTCATCGTCGAACGGGGACAGGCTCCGCAGGTCGATGACCTCGAGGCTGCGGCCCTCTTCCTCCGCGGCATCGGCCGCTTCCAGCGCGGTACCCACGGTCCCGCCGTACGTGATCAGGGTCACGTCGGAGCCCGGCCGCCGCACGACGGCACGGTCCAGGGTGGTGCCCGCGTGGTCAAGGACCGTGGCCTGCTTCGACCAGTAGCGGCGCTTGGGCTCGAGGAAGATAACCGGGTCGGGGCATTCGATCGCCTGCCGGAGCAGCGCATACGCGTCCCCGGGCGTGGCCGGGGTGACGACCCGCAGGCCGGGGGTATGCGCGTAGTAGGCCTCGGAGGAGTCGCAGTGGTGTTCCACGCCCCCGATGCCGCCGCCGTAGGGAATCCGGATCACGACGGGCAGCGCGACGCGGCCCCTGGTCCGGTTCCGCAACTTGGCCAGATGGCTGGTGATCTGTTCGAAGGCCGGATAGGCGAACGCGTCGAACTGCATCTCCACGACGGGGCGCAGGCCGTTCATCGCCATGCCGATCGCGGTGCCGACGATGCCTGACTCGGCGAGCGGGGTGTCGAAGACCCGCGTGTCCCCGAACCTGGCCGCCAGCCCGTCGGTGACGCGGAAAACGCCTCCCAGCGGCCCGACGTCCTCGCCGAAGACGAGGACGGTCTCGTCCTCGGTCAGCGCATCGGCCAGCGCCTGGTTCAGGGCCGCGGCCATCGTTACCTCGGGCGTCGTTACCGGCGCCCCGGGGCTGCGTTCGGCGATCGCGGTCATCGTGCTACCTCCGGATCGTCCGCTGCTGCCGCGAGTTCGGCGGAGAGTTCCTGCTGCTGCCAGCGCAGGTCCGGGGTCTGCTCGGCGTAGACGTGCCGGAACAGGTCAGCAGGATCATGCGCGATGCCGGCGTTCACCCGCTGCCGCAGTGCTTCGGCCTCGGCCTCGGCCTCGGCTTCGAGGGCGGCGACCGCGGGCTCGTCGAGCAGGCCGCGGGTGATGAGATGCTTCCTGATCCGCGCCAGCGGGTCGCGGGCGAGCCATCCGTCCACCTCGGCCTGGCCGCGGTACCGGGTGGCGTCATCGGCGTTGGTGTGGGCCTCGATGCGATAGGTGAGCGCCTCGATCAGCGTCGGCCCGCCGCCTGCCGCGCCGGACGCCACCGCACGCCGCACGGCCGCGTAGACCGCAGCGGCGTCGTTGCCGTCGACCAGCATGGCGGGAACCCCGTAGCCGATTCCCTTGTGGGCCAGGGAGGGGGCGGCGGTCTGCTTGGACAGCGGGACGCTGATCGCGTAGCCGTTGTTCTGCACGAAGAACACCACCGGTGCCTGCCAGACCGCCGCGAAGTTCAGCGCGGCGTGGGTGTCACCCTCGCTGGTCGCGCCGTCACCGAGCATGACCAGGGCGACCGTGTCCTCGCCCTTGAGCTTGGCCGCGTGGGCCACGCCGACAGCGTGCAGCGTATTGGTGGCCAGCGGGGTGCACTGGGGGGCGACACGGTACTCGTAAGGGTCATAACCGCAGTGCCAGTCCCCGCGCAGCAGCGAGAGCACCTCAACGGGATCCAGGCCCCGGCAGACCACGGCCATGGTGTCGCGGTAGGTCGGGAACAGCCAGTCCTGTGGGCGGAGCGCGAGCACCGCGCCAACCTCGCCCGCCTCCTGGCCGCGGGCTGACGGATACACGGCCAGCCGTCCCTGCCTGGTGAGGGCCGTCGCCTGAGTGTCGAAACGTCGGGCCAGCACCATCTTCCGGTGCAACGCGAGGAGCGCCTCGTCGCCGGGCATGGCTAGGCCGGCGGACGGGACGGCCCGGCCGTCGGCGTCCACCAATGTCAGCGGAGCCCCGGTCGGCAGCAGTTCCTGGGGTTTCCTGCTGCCGGGGACCACGCGTGTCGCAGATGTCACATGCGCCCCGATCAATGGAGACAACTAGTTAGCATCCTGCGACTTTGTGCGCCGAACATCTAGTATCTAGCGGAAATATGAGACGAAGTGATTAATTCAACGCTGGCATTTGGACGTACGGTATACGTGACGTATTCGCAACGGGCTCCGGGTGGACAGGTGGCTCTCAGCCCCTGGTCGCCGTCCCGCGGGCCAGGGTCGCGTCGAGCAGGTCGGCTGCGGCGGCGCGCGCCGCGGCCGCCGCGGCGAGGTCGTGGTCCATCCGCGCGGCCTGCCCGCTGCCGTCGTAGAGCAGGTGCAGCTGGCGGGCCAGGACTTCGGGCTCCGATGCGCCGGCCTGTGCCGCCAGCTCGGTTAGCAGGTCACGCACCCAGCGGCGGTAACCTTCGGCGGCCCGCTCGGCCGGGTCGCCGGGGTGGGATTCCGCGCTGGCCCGGGCGAACGCGCAGCCGCGGTAGTCCGGCTGGGCGAACAGCTCGCCCTGGCCTTCGAACACGGCCAGCAGACGCTCGCGCGGGGTGTCGTAGCGGTCCACCGCCTGCATGATGCGCTGGGTGACGCTGGCGTGGCGGGTCTCCAGGTAGGCGCGGACCAGCTCGTCCTTGCTGCCGAACGTGTTGTACAGCGAGGCCTTGGCCACGCCGGCCTGCTCGATGACGCGGTCGATGCCGACCGTGTGCACGCCCTCGTTGTAGAACAGCTCGTTGGCCGCGGCCAGCAGTCGCTCGCGCGCCGACGGCCGGGATGCGCTCGCTTCCCTGACAGCCATGGTGACGGCCACCTTCCTAGACAGACTTGTCTATCGTAAGCCGGTTCTTCAGCAGGCCGAACAGGGCCAGCGCGGCCAGCGCGATCACCGCGGCCCCGTAGTAGCGGGTGGTGGGGACGAGCCCGCCGCCGTGCACCACCCCGAACCCGGCCAGCACGGCGGGCACGCCAAGCCCGAGGTAGGACACCACGTAGAGCAGCGAGACCAGGCCGGCCCGCTGGTGCGCCGCGGCCAGCGGGACCACCATCCGGATGCCGCCCTGGAAGCCGCTGCCGAACCCGGCGCCGGCGATCGCGGAGCCCGCGAAGAAGACCGCCACGGAGCCCAGGCTCACGGCCGCGACCGTCACGGCCACGCCGGTGATCAGGGCCGCGATGCCGGCCAGCATCACCGTCCGGGCCGCGGCCCGGCGCAGCACGATGATCGCGACGACGGCCGAGCCGGCCAGCACGAACAGGCTCAGGGCGCCCAGCACCACGTTGCCCGAGCCGGTCAGCGCGTGCACCAGCGCCGGGCCGAGCGCGCCGTACAGCCCGGCCAGCGCCCACACCGCGAACAGCACCGGCACGGCGGTCAGCACCGGGCCCCGCAGCGCCCGCGGCAGGGTGATCTCCGGTCGCAGGCTGGCCAGGGCACCGGGTGCCGGGCTGACGGTCTCGCGCATCGCGGCGATCGCGATCGCCTGCAGGGCGAGCACGCCGATCAGGGCCAGGTAGATGAGGTGGGTGGGGTCGGGCAGGAAGCGGACCGCCAGCGCGGAAAGGATCGCGCCGGTCGCGCTGCCCATGCCCGGCGCCACCGCGTTGGCGAAGGTGCCGAGCTCGCGGTCCATGTCCAGCATGGCCGCGCCGATCGCGCCCAGGGCCGCGCCGGTGGACAGGCCCTGGACCACCCGGGCGCCCAGCAGCGCAGGCACCCCGGTCGCCGTGGCGAAGATCACCAGCGAGCCCGCGTGCACGGCGAGCGCGGTGAGCAGCACCGGGCGGCGCCCGACGTGGTCGGACAGCTTGCCCAGGGTCAGCAGGGCGGCCAGCACCGCCAGCGCGTACACCCCGAACACCACCGTGGTGGTGATCGGCGTGAAGTGCCACTGGGCCTGGTAGATCGCGTACAGCGGGGTGGGGGCGGCGGACGAGGCCAGCAGCGCCACGATCAGCGAGGCCAGCACGAAGACGGCCGG
>DAIOWL010000118.1:0-11752 GCA_036758545.1 Streptosporangiaceae bacterium
TGTACTTGCCCACGTCCTCATCGCCGAACTTCTTGTTCAGCGTCGCCATCAGGCTCTGCCCACCGGCAAGAACCTTCGCCTCGTCGCCGAACTCGGCAAGAGCACTTGTGGCCTCGTCGATCGAACCCACGACGTGGTGTTCGAAGGGCGGGGGCTTCACCGGCCGCCTGCCGGCCGGCCCGGTCTCGGCACCGCCGGCGGACGAACCGGTACCCGCACGCGCGAAGCCGCCGGGCTAGCCGGTGCTCCGGCTGAACACGGGCTGGTAGCCGAGCTTCTGGCCGGACGCGGTGGGATGGTAGGACGAGCTGATCGCGAGGAGGTCCACCGAGTGCAGCCAGCGGCCCGCGTCGCATATCACGTGCGAGGCGAACTGGCCGCGGACATCGGCGTACACGATGCCGGGATCGGCCGCCCGGGTCACGGCCGCCTCCAGGGCGGCATCCAGGGCGTCGGCCCCCGAGTTGAGCGCGGTCCTGTCCTGCGTGCTCAGCCCGATGCACGTGCCCGACTTGGACAGGTCATACAGGTCGGGATAGCCGAGCAGGACGATCCTGGCGCTGGGCGCGCGCTGCCTGATGGCCTGCAGGGTGCTGGTGAGCCTGGCCGGCAGCTGGCTGGTGACGATGGCCTTGGCGGCCGCGACGGCGCTCAGGCACGAACTGGTCGACTTGAGCACGCAGGTCTCCATCACGCTGGAGAAGCCCGCGTCGTTACCCCCGATGGTGATGCTGACCAGCGTGGTGGCCGCGCTCAGCGCGGACACCTGGCTGCTGATCACGTCGGCGGTCGTTGCGCCCGCGCAGGCCACCGAGACGAACGAGGCAGGGGAGTTGGCGGCCGCCCACTGCTCCGGGTAGGCATTCGTGCTCCGGTCACAGCTGCCGCTGGAGGAGATGTAGGACCCGGCGCCAAGGCCGGAGCTGTACGAATCACCGAGCGCGACATAGCCGACCGAGGGGGCGGCGTCCGCCGCCGGCATCACGCTCACGGCCGTGACCAGGCCAGCCGTGGTAACTGCAACTGCCGCGCTGAGGATGACACGGGAAATACGCACAATCACCCCATAGGGACCTGGGAGGGCGGTGATGATGCGCGCGCACTTTCCTTGTACCACGCGTGAGCGGGGAGATCAATATAGTAATCGGCGCCCCGGTTAACCGCCGCTGACCTCGGGCTCCTGGTCCGGTCCGAGCAGGAAGTAGGCCAGGAACGTCACGCCGGCGTCCTGCCCGTCGAACCGGGTGATCCGCGCGCCCTCCGGCTCGTAGAACACGTCGCCGGGGCGGAGCACCGCCTCCGGCTCTCCCTCGATCTGGAACACGGCCGATCCGTCCACGATGCTGCCGACCACGGGGCAGTTGTGCACGTGCAGGCCGGCCGCCTGCCCGGGGAGTATCCTGATCCGCCGCACCTGGACGCGGTGCGTGTCCTTGGCCCGCGCCAGGCGCACGTCGAGCACCACGTCCCTGGCAATGGGCTGCTCCTGATCGGAACCGGTGGTCATGGTCCCCCTCTCGGCCGCTTCACCCTCGTCCGGGCCCGATTCTACGGGTCCGTACCCGGCCGGATCCGGCCCGTACCCGGCTGGATCCGTCCCGTGCCTGGAACACGATCCGGCCCGTCCCCGGAACATCGGGTCGCCGGCGGTTGTTCTTGCGGCATGGTCGAGGGTCGGTTTGCTGAGCTGATTGCCGGGCAGCGGCAAGGAGTACTGGTCACCCTCAGAAAAGACGGGCGGCCACAGCTGTCCAACGTGAACTACGCCTGGTACCCGGAGGAACAGACCATCAGGGTCTCCACCACGGACGATCGGGCCAAGACCGGCAACATGCGCCGTGACCCGCGGGTCAGCTTCCACGTCACCAGCGGTGACTTCTGGTCCTACGTGGTCGTGGACGGGCACGCGGAGCTGTCGGAGGTGGCCCGGGACCCGCACGACGCGGCCGTGGAAGAGCTGGTCGACCTGTACCGCGCGGTGCAGGGCGACCACCCGGACTGGGACGACTACCGGGCGGCGATGGTCCGCGACCGGCGGCTTGTCCTCCGGCTGCGGGCCGAACGGGCCTACGGGATGGTTCACCGCGGCTAACGAAACGCAAGGGGCGGTTGCGCCGGGCAAGACCTGGCTTCCGCTTCGTTGACGGGAGACGCTATGTGCACCATTGGATCGTTGCTGTCCCGCGTAAGCTGGGACAATGCTGCCTGACTCCTTCGGGCGGATCGCCACTGATCTGCGCGTATCGCTCACCGACCGGTGCAACCTGCGGTGCGCGTACTGCATGCCGCCCGAAGGACTCGACTGGCTCCCCAAGACCGATCAGCTGACCGACGACGAGGTGGTGCGGCTCGTCAGGATCGGGGTCGAGCGGCTCGGCATCCGCGAGGTCAGGTTCACCGGCGGCGAGCCGCTGCTGCGGCGCGGGCTGGGCGGCATCATCGCCCGCACGGCGGCACTGCGCCCCCGCCCGGAGATCTCGCTGACCACCAACGCCATCGGCCTGGAGCGCACCGCCGGGACGCTGCGCGCCGCCGGGCTCGACCGCGTCAACGTGTCGCTCGACACGCTGCGGCCCGAGACGTTCCGTAAGCTCGCCCGCCGGGACCGGCTGCCTGACGTGCTCGACGGACTGGCCGCCGCGGCCCAGGTCGGCCTGCGCCCGGTCAAGGTCAACGCCGTGCTCATGCGGGACCTGAACGACGACGAGGCGGTGCCGCTGCTCAGGTACTGCCTCGACCGCGGCTACGAGCTGCGGTTCATCGAGCAGATGCCGCTGGACGCCCAGCACGGCTGGAAACGGGCCGAGATGGTGACGGCGGAGGAGATCCTCGCCGCGCTCGGCCGCGAGTTCACCCTCACCCCCGACGACCCGAGGCAGCGCGGATCCGCGCCGGCCGAGGCGTTCCTGGTCGACGGCGGACCGGCCCGGGTCGGTGTCATCGCGTCGGTCACCCGGCCGTTCTGCGGGACGTGTGACCGGGTCCGGCTGACCGCCGACGGCCAGGTACGGAACTGCCTGTTCGCCCGCTCAGAAAGCGACCTGCGCGGCCCGCTGCGGGCCGGGGCGGACGACGCCGAGCTGGCTGCGGCGTGGCGGCGTGCCGTCGCGGTGAAGCTGCCCGGCCACGGCATCAACGACCCCTCGTTCCTGCAGCCGGACCGTCCGATGTCCGCGATCGGCGGCTGAGGCCCGCCGTCCGGCACAGGGAGAAGCCCCCGGCAACCGGTACTATCGGGGTGAACAAGAACACACGGGAGCCCGGGCTGACCGGGCTGAGAGGGTGGCTGTTCGTGCCACCGACCGTCTGAACCTGTCCGGGTAATGCCGGCGTAGGGAGGCTGCCGTGGCGGCGACCACCACTGAACCTACCGATCAGGGCTTCGTCACCGTCCCCGGCGACCGCCGGTCCGAGGTCGCCCGGACGCTCGCCGAACCCGTGCCGCAGGCGCTGAGCCTGCTCGACCAGTTCGGGCTGTGGGGCAACCTGGGGGTCAGCCTGCTCGGCTTCACCGGCGCCATCTTCGTCCTGCAGCCGGGCGGCGCGGGCACCCCCGAGCTCTCGCTGGCCGCCGCGCTGACCGCGATCGTGGTGGGCACCGTGCTCGGCACGCTCCCGGTCGCGCTGGCCGGGCTGCCGGGCGTCCGGACCGGCGCGCCGGCCATGGTGCTGCTGCGCGGGCTGTTCGGCGCCAGGCTGTCGTACCTGCCGACCGTCCTCAACATCGGGCAATGCGTCGGCTGGGGCGTATTCGAGCTGGTCACGATCGCGACAGCCGCCCATGCGGTGGCACCCGCCCTGCCGAAGACCGGCTACGTTCTCATCGCCGGGGCAGCCACGGCCCTGCTTACGATCAGGCCGCTCGGCGCGATCAGGATACTGCGCAAGTACGCGACCGGCGCCGTGCTCGTCGTGCTGTGCTACCTGTTCGTGCAGTTGATCCGGCATCCGCTGCCCGGCTTGACGCACGGCACCTGGTCCGGATACTGGGCGGCGACCGACACCGTGATCGCAGTCGCCATCTCCTGGGCCCCGCTCGTCGCCGACTACACCAGGCACTCCCGCAGCCAGCGGGCCGCTTTCGTCGGCGTGCTGGCCGGCTACAGCGTCACCCAGGTGCTCTGCTACGTTATCGGGCTGCTCGCCCTGGTCACCGTCGCGCACGGTAACCCGGACCAGATCTACGGCGCGTTCATCGCGCTGCCGCTCGGCGCGCTCGGCTTCGCCATCCTGGCCGCGCGCGAGCTTGATCAGGCCTTCGCCAACGTCTACTCCACCGCGGTATCGACCCAGAACCTGCGCCCGCTGTGGGACCGCCGCGTGCTGGCGGGCGTGATCACCGCGGCGACCACGGCGGGCGCGCTGTGGCTGAACATCGCCGATTACGAGAATTTCCTCACCCTGATCGGCTCGGTGTTCGTGCCGCTGTCCGCGGTGCTGATCGCGGACTACTTCGTGGTGTCCCGCGGTCGCTGGGACCTGTCGGCCGCCGCCCGCTCCCGGTGGCTGATGCTGGTGCCCTGGGCCGCCGGCTTCGTCACCTACCAGCTCGTCAACCCCGGTTACGTGTCCTGGTGGGCATCGGCCTGGACATCGTTCGGCCAGGACATCGGCTTCACCCCGGCCAGCTGGATGTCCGCCTCCATCCTGTCGTTCGCCGTGGCCGCGGTCATTACCGTGGCGGGCGGGCTGCTGCACGCCTGGCGCAGAGCTTGACCGAGGGCCCGCATGCCGTTCACGGCATGGGCCGTGAGCTGGCCGAACCCGACTGGCTCCCGCTCACCGACGACGAGCTGCTCGCGATCCTGGGCCGGAGCGACCCGGGCGGGCTCGGCCGCCAGCCCGTGGTCACCTGGCGCAGCCCGCGGCCGATGTCGGCCGCCGCGCTGGTCAGGCACGGGGACGCGACGGTCTTCGTCAAGCGTCACCACGTCAGCGTCCGCACCCCGGAGCAGCTCGCGGCCGAGCACGAGTTCGCCACCCACCTGCGCACGCGGGGGCTGCCGGTCCCGGCCGTGGTGCGGCTGGCCGACGGACGGTCCGTACTGCGGCGCGGGGACTTCTGCTACGAGGTGCACCAGGCCGCCGATGGCGTCGACCTGTACCGCGACGCGGTCAGCTGGTCGCCGTACGCCAGCCTGGGACACGCGTACGCGGCGGGCGTGGCGCTGGCCCGCCTGCACCTGGCCGCCGCGGATTTCGCCCGGCCCGCCCGGCCCCCCGCCGTGCTGATGAACTCCTGTCAGGTCATCACCGCGCCGGACCCGCTGGACGCGGCGCGCGCGCTGGTGGCCGCGCGCCCCGCGCTAGCCGCTTACCTGGCGGAACGCCGCTGGCAGGAGGACTTCGCCGAGATCCTGGTCCCGCTGATCGGCCGGGCCGCGCCGGAGCTGGCCGCGCTGCGCCCGCAGTGGGCGCACGGCGACTGGCACCCGTCCAACCTCACCTGGACCTCGGCCGCGCCCGACGCGCGGGTGGCCGGGATCTTCGACTTCGGCCTGGCCAACAGGACCTTCGCCGTGCACGACCTGGCCCTGGCGCTCGAGCGCGCCGTGGTGAGCTGGCTCGACCTGCCGGAGACCGGCACGGCCAGCGCCGACCTGTCCGCCGCCGCCGTCCTCCTGGACGGCTACCAGACGGTCCGGCCGCTGACCGGGGCCGAAGCCAGCGCGCTGCCGCTGGTGCTGCCCGTCGTGCACGTCGAGTACGCGCTGTCCGAAGCGGACTACTTCACCAGCGTGGCCATCTCTAGGCCCAACGCCGACCTGGCCTACGAGTACCTGATCGGGCACGCCCGGTGGTTCGGCCAGCCGGAGGGCACGGCCCTGCTTCGCTTTCTCAGCGATTACTGTGCGTCGTCGGGGCGGTAGGCCGGGCCGTGCGCGTCGTCGCAATGCTGCTCCTGGCTGAGCCGGATCAGCCCGGGCGCGGACGGCAGGCCGGCGTGGTCGACCTGGAGGGTGGCGTGCGTGATGCCGTACTCACGGCTCAGGTAGGTCTCCAGGTCGGCGCGGACCGCGTGACAGTCCTCGCCCGGGGCGACGAGCACATGCGCGGAGGCGGCGGGCATCCCCGAGGTGATCTCCCAGATGTGCAGGTCGTGGACCTCGGCGACGTGCGGGCGGCTGGCCATCGCCGCGCCCACCGCCGCCGGGTCGAGCCCGGCCGGCGCCGCCTCGAGGAAGATCCGCCCGGAATCCCTGATCAGGCCACTGCCCGCGTGCACCATCAGGACGACGACGACCAGGGTGGCGATCGCGTCCGCCCGGGCGAACCCGGTCGCCAGGATGACGAGTCCCGCCACGGCGGTCGCGGCGAACGCGTACAGGTCAGTGACAATGTGCTTGAACGCGCCGGCGAGGTTGAGGCTGCGAGGCGCGCCGCGTCCGCCGCCCGCGCGGGCGATCATCAGCGTGGCCGCCACGTTGACCGCGACTCCGGCCAGCGCCACGACGAGCATCGTGCCGCCGGCCACCGCGGGCGGTGTCACCAGGTGCCGGATCGCGGTGTACCCCAGCCACGCCGCCAGCAGCACCAGCGTGATGCCGTTGGCCTGCGCGGACAGGATCTCGGCCCGCTTGAGGCCGTAGGTGTACCCGCCGGCCGGCGGCCGGGCGGCCAGCCGGGCGGTGATGAGCACCAGCGCGATCGACGCCGCGTCGGTCAGCATGTGCGCCGCGTCGGAGATCAGCGCGAGCGAGTGCGCGGCCAGCCCCGCGACGACCTCGCCGGCCATGAACGCGAGGATCAGCACCAGGGCAGCCGACAGCCACCTGGCGTCGTTTCCTGGCGCCGGGCCATGCGCATGCCGGTCACTTCCCGCCACGATCTGACGATATCTTCACCGATCAGGAACGGGTAAAGCACCGCGGGAGGCGACGTGGGAGCACTGGACGGCCAGGGTGCCCTGGTGACGGGCGGGTCGCGGGGGATAGGCCGGGCGATCGTGAAACGGCTGGCGGCTGACGGGGCCGCGGTGGTGTTCAGCTACCTGCAGAACGAGGCCGCCGCGCGGGAGGTGGTCAGCGAGGTGACCGAGGACGGCGGCCGGGCCGTCGCGGTGCAGGCCGACCAGGGCAGCCTGGATGACCTGCGGTGGCTGACCGGTCAGGCCGGGGAGCACCTGGACGGTCTCGACATCGTGGTCATCAACGCGGCCGGCTGCCCGGTGGTGCTGATCGACGACATGACGGAGGACGCCTACGACCGGTACATGGCGGTGCACGCCAGGGGACCGTTCTTCCTCATCCAGCACGCGGGTCGCGCGCTGCGCGACGGCGGCCGGATCATCGCCATCTCCACCCTCAACACCAGGCTCCACCCGCCCGGAGGGGCGCTGTACACCGGGGCCAAGGGCGCGCTGGAGAACTTCACGAAGGTGGCGGCGATCGAGCTCGGCCGCCGCGGGATCACCGCGAACGTGGTGTCGCCGGGCGCGACCGACACCGAGATGCTGCGGGCCGCCAACCCCGGTGAGACGTTCGAGGGCACGGTGGCCAGGACCGCGCTGCGGCGGCTCGGCCAGCCGGGGGACATCGCGGCCGTGGTGGCGTTCCTGGCCGGCCCCGACTCCGGCTGGATCAGCGGCCAGAACCTGGCCGCCGACGGAGGCCTGCTGCCCTGACCACCCCTAAGCTGGGACCCATGAGCACCATGGACGAGTGGACGGCCGCGGTCTGCGCGGATCTCGGGCTCGACGCCAGCGCCGCCGACCTTCGGGCCGTGCTCGACCTCACCCGCGACGTCGCGCACGGCGTGGCCCGGCCCGCCGCGCCCCTCACCGCCTACCTGGTCGGGGTGGCGGTCGGCCGCGGCCTGACCCTGCCCGACGCGGCCGGGCGGGTCTCGGCTCTCGCGGCCGGCTGGGAGGCCGACAAGGAGTAAGGGGCCGAACGGGCCTGGCAGACGCCCTGCCGACCCCTTCCTGCCCGGGCTGGATCCGGCGCGTGCGCGGCGCGGTTACCGGACTCTTACAGATCCCGTCACTCGCGGCGCCCGGCGGTCCGCCTCCCCTAAGACGGTGTCACGGGGCGGACGCAGACGAGCGAAGGGCGGTCGATGACTCTGCAATCCGGGCGGGACGGCGAATCCACGCCAGACGGCGCGTCCCGCAGCGGCGGTGCCGGACGGGATCCGCGTCCGACCAGGCGCGGCGTGCTGCTGGGGGTGGGCCTGGCCGGCCTGGGCGGGGTCCTGGCCGGCTGCACTACCGCGGCGGTGCCCTACGACGCCGACGAAGCGGGAGTACCGCCGAACGGCCCGGCGCCCGGCGCCATGCCCAGCTCGGGCGCGATGACAAGCCCCGCCGGGCCAGGTTCGGGCGCCATGTCGTCCAGCCCTGCCCCGCGCGGCGGCCAGGCCAGCCGGTCGGCCAGGAAGAAGGCCAAGCCCAGGCCGAAGGGCACCGTGCTCGGTGCCACCAGCGATATCCCGGTCGGCGGCGGCGCGATCTACACCGCGGCCAAGGTCGTGGTGACCCAGCCGGCCAGCGGCCAGTACAAGGCGTTCAGCGCGGTGTGCACGCACGTGGGCTGCCTGGTGAACAAGGTGACCAGCGGGACCATCGACTGCCCCTGCCACGGCAGCGAATTCAAGATCACCAACGGCGCCGTAGTGGCAGGCCCGGCGCCGTCACCGCTGCCGGCCCGGCAGATCAAGATCGTCGACGACCAGGTCATCCTGCTCTGATGCCCCTCGGCTCGCGCCTAGGATGTCGGGTGTGGGCTCCCTGATGCTGCTTGATACCGCGTCGTTGTACTACCGCGCCTTCTTCGGTGTGCCGGAGACCGTCCGGGCTCCGGACGGCACCCCGGTCAACGCGATACGCGGGCTTCTCGACATGATCAGCCGGCTGGTCCGGGCCAGGCACCCCGCCCGGCTCGTCGCGTGCCTGGACGCGGACTGGCGGCCGGCCTTCCGGGTCGCGGCGGTGCCCTCGTACAAGGCGCACCGGCTCGGCGCGGACGGCACGTCGGAGGAGACCCCGCCCGGCCTCTCCCCGCAGATCCCGGTCATCGAAGAGGTGCTCCGGGTGGCAGGGCTGGCCCTGGCCGGAGCGCCCGGGTACGAGGCGGACGACGTGATGGGCACGCTGGCGGCCCGCTCCGACGGCCCGGTGGACGTGGTCACCGGCGACCGGGACCTGTTCCAGCTGGTCGACGACGAGCGCGGGGTGCGGATCATCTACACCGTGCGCGGCCTGCAGAACATGGACGTGATCGACGAGGCGGCGGTGTCCGCGAAGTACGGCATCCCCGGCCGCGGCTACGCCGACTTCGCCGCGCTGCGCGGCGACCCGAGCGACGGGCTGCCCGGGGTGCCGGGCGTGGGGGAGAAGACCGCGGCCGCGCTGATCCGCACGTTCGGCAGCATCGAGGGAATCACCGCGGCGCTGGACGCCGGGCACGGCGGATTCCCTCGCGGCAGCCGGGACAAGCTGGAAAAGGCCCGGGAGTACCTGGACGTAGCCCTGTCCGTGGTCAAGGTGGCCGACGACGCCCCGCTGCCCGACCTCGACGGGTCGCTGCCCGCGGTGCCGACCGACGCGGACCGGCTGCGCGAGCTCGGCGAGCGCTGGGGTCTCGGCTCCTCGCTGGGCCGGTTCGTCACCGCCGTGTCCCCGTCTTAGGGTCGGGGGCCTAGCATCTATGTCGTGACGACGGACGAACTGTATCCCGCGGGGCGCCTCGGTCAGGTGCGCGAGGCGGCCGGCGCGGCCGGGCTCGACGCCGTGCTGCTGACTCCCGGCCCGGACCTGAGGTACGTCATCGGCTACGACGCCAAGCAGCTCGAGCGGCTGACCTGCCTGGCCATTCCCGCTGACGGCGAGCCCGCGCTGTTCGTGCCACGGCTGGAGCTGGCCGCGGCACAGGCCTCCCCGGCCGGCTCGCTCGGCCTGGAGATGATCCCCTGGGAGGAGACCGACGACCCGTTCGCGCTGGTCGCGGACCTGCTCGGCCCGGTCGCCACGGTCGGGCTCTCCGACCGGATGTGGGCGCTGTCCGTGCTGAAGTTCCGCGACGCGCTGCCCGGCGCACGCCTGGCGCTAGCCGGACGCGCGCTGCGCACGCTGCGGATCTCCAAGACCCCGGCCGAGGTCGCGGCCCTGCGAGAGGCCGGCGCCGCCATCGACCGGGTGCACGCCCGTGTCCCCGGCTGGCTGCGGCCCGGGCTGACCGAGCGGGCCGTGGGCTCGGTGATCGCCGAGGCCATCCTGGCCGAGGGGCACGCCACCGTGGACTTCGTGATCGTCGGTTCCGGCCCGAACGCCGCCAGCCCGCACCATGAGGTCTCGGACCGCGTGCTGGCCGCCGGGGATGTCGTGGTGGTCGACATCGGTGGCACGATGCCGTCCGGGTACTGCTCGGACAGCACCAGGACCTACGCCCTGGGCGAGCCGCCCGCCGAGTTCAGCGCGTACTACAAGGTCCTGTACGACGCCCAGGAGGCGGCCTGCGCCGCGGTCAGGCCCGGGGTGACCGCCGAGTCCGTCGACGCGGCCGCACGGGAGCCGATCGCCAGGGCCGGCTACGGGGCGGCGTTCTTCCACCGCACCGGGCACGGCATCGGCCTGGAGGCGCACGAGGACCCGTACATCGTGGCGGGCAACACCGAGGTGCTCGAGCCGGGCATGGCGTTCTCGGTGGAACCAGGGATCTACCCCGGGCCGCACGGCGCGCGGATCGAGGACATCGTGGTCTGCACGCCCGACGGCGTCGAACGGCTCAACCACACCCCGCGGGAGCTGGTCGTCGTCGCCTAGTCCGGTGACGCAGCCCTAGTGATCGGGCGGGTCGGTCCGGTCCTGGTTCTCGGCCAGGAAACGCTCGAACTGTGCGGCCAGCTCGTCGGCCGTCGGCATGGCCTCGCCGTCGGCGAGCAGGCCGGCTGCCGCGTCCGCGGCGGCCTGCTGGCTCTCGGCCGCGGTGTCGTACTGCTGCTCCAGGGCGCGGACCAGCTCGGCGACCTCGGCGGACTCCTCGACCTGCCGCTCGATCGCCTCGTTGGTCCGGTCCGCGGCCTCGCGGAGATCGGCGTCGGGCAGGTCGAGCCCGGTCGAGGTGGTCACCGAGCCGAGCAGGGCCAGCGCGGCCGGCGGATACACGGCCTGGGCCAGGTAGTGCGGCACCTGCACGGCGAAGCCGAGCGCGTCGCGGCCCGCCTCGCCCAGGCGCAGCTCGAGCAGGGCCGGCGCGCTGCCCGGCACCTGGATCCGGCTCGGCAGCCGCTGGTGGCCGGTCAGCAGGTCCTCGCGGGTGGCGTGCGCGATCACCCCGAGCGGCCGGGTGTGCGGCATCCCGGCCGGGATGCCGAGGAAGCTGATCGCGGGACCGGTGTCGAGCCGGTCGGCGATGGTCAGCACGGCCTGGCTGAACAGGTCCCACTCGTGGTCGGGCTCGGGCCCCGTCAGCAGCAGGAACGGGCGCTCGCCCTGGTCGTGCAGCAGGTGCAGGGCCAGCTCGGGCGGCTCGTAGCTTTCCCACCGGCTGTTGTCGTAGGTCATCAGCGGGCGCCGGGACCTGTAGTCGATCAGCCGGTCAACGTCGAACCGCGCCACCGTCTCGTGCGGGAAGACGCCCAGCAGGTGCTCGGCGAGCAGGCGGCCCGCGGTGCCCGCGTCGATGAAGCCCTCCAGGTAGTGCAACATGGGTGCGCCTGCGATTCCGGGCGCGGCCGGACCGAGCTCGTAGAGTTCCTCCGGATTCCGCTGCATCCCTACAGTTTCCCACGGTCCGCGCGATGCTACGGCCTG
>DAIOWL010000119.1:0-11666 GCA_036758545.1 Streptosporangiaceae bacterium
TACCTGGAGGCGCGCCGCATCCATGATGTCTGCGTGGCCAGCGGGGTCCCGGTCATCGGCGCGGTGTTCTACACCCGGCTAGGGGTCACTCGCGCCAGTTCGGTCTCGGCCATCGAGGTGGCCATGGCGATCAACGCCGCTGTCGTGCTGGCCTCGGCCGCGCTAACCACGCTGCTGCCCCGGCGGTCCCCCGCCGGGGCAGCGCACTAGCCGCGCCCAGGTCAGGACGGGGTGATGACGACCTTCAGGGCGGAGTTCTCGGCGGCGTTGGCGAACACGTCGTAGGCCTCGTCCATCTGGGCGAAGGTGAACGAGTGGGTGCCCATCTTCTCCGCCGGGATGCGGCCGCTGGCCACCATCTTCAGCAGGGTGGGGATGGACACCGTGTCGACCAGGCCCATGGTCAGGGTGACGTTCTGGATCCACATGTCCTGCATGGGCAGGGAGACGGGGACGCCGTGAACGCCGATGTTGGCTATCGTGCCGCCCGGGCGGACCAGGGACGCGGCCGTCAGCAGGGTCTCGGGGTAGCCGACCGCCTCGATCGACACGTCGACGCCGACGCCGTCGGTCAGGGCCAGGACGTCGGCGGTGGTGTTGTCGCCGGCTTCCACGGTGTCGGTGGCGCCGAAGTCCCGCGCCTTGTCCAGCCGGAACTTGTTGGTGTCGACCGCGATGACCCGGGAGGCGCCCCACAGGCCGGTGGTCAAGATGGCGGACAGGCCCACCGCGCCGGCACCGACCACCGCGACGGTGTCGCCCGGACGGACCTTCCCGGCGAGCACGCCGACCTCGTAACCGGTCGGCAGTGAGTCGGCGAGGAAGATGGCCTGCTCGTTGGTGACGCTGGCTGGCACCGCGTACAGCGAGGTGTCGGCGTAGGGGACGCGGACCGATTCGGCCTGGGTGCCGTCGATCAGGTGGCCGAAGATCCAGCCGATGCCGCCGACCGTCTGGCAGTGCGACGGCATGCTGCGCTGGCAGTACTCGCACCGGCCGCACTTGGTGATGGCGGGGACGAGCACGCGGTCACCGACGCTGAATCCCTTGATGGCGTCGCCGACCTCGGTGACCGTGCCGACGGCCTCGTGGCCGAGGATGCGGCCGTCGGTGACGGCGGGCACGTCACCGTGCAGGATGTGCAGGTCGGTGCCGCAGATCGTGGTGGTGTCGACCTTGACCACGACGTCGGTAGGTTCCCTGATGGCTGCATCGGGGACGTCTTCCCACGCCTTCTGGCCCGGTCCGTGGTATACGAGGGCTTTCATTAGGCCGACGTTAGCTACCCTGGGCGCGGTCGGCTGTTTCAATATTGGACTGGGCGCGGGGATTGCCTTCGGCCAGCTCGGCCAGCGGGGTCGCGACGGGCGGCTCGCCGCGCGGTGCGATCACGGCCTCCCCCGCGGTCAGGTCGGCGACGAGCGTGCACAGCGTGGTCAGCCCGCGGCCGCCCGGCCCCGGGTCGGAGCGGACGCCACCCGGCGGCGGGCTGGTGAGGACGTCCAGGAACCAGGACGGACCCGGGTCCTCGCCCGGGACGCCAAGGGCGTCCAGCGTCCGGCCGCGGGCGGCGTTCGTGCCGTCGGCCTCGGGGTCGGCGCCGGAGAGGTAGCGGCCGTGGTTGGTGTGCCACAGCAGCGGGCCCCGGCCACGCCCGGCCTCCACGACGGCGTGGCGGCCGGCCGCGGCCTCGACGCTCACCACCCGGCCCGCCCGGTCGCCGATCGTGTAGGAGAAAGGCTTCCTCGGTGGCGCGGCGGACCGCGGCCAGGTGATCCCGGCCCGGCGGGCCGGACACGTGACGGCGCAGCCGGGGCAGCGCCGGCCAGGCTTCGGCCAGCGCGGCCAGTTCGCCCCGCACGTGCTCCCCCAGCGCGCCGAACGCCTCCCGGTCCGGGCCACTCAGCACGATCCAGCGCAGGCTGCCCAGCCTGTGCTCGGCCAGCGAGACGCCCATGGTGCAGAGTCTGTCACGATGACGAGACCACAACGTTGCTCACGGGAGATCCGATGTCAGCACCCGGCGAACCGGGCAGGGAGTTGCGGCTGCGGCGGGCCGGGCGGGTGATCGTGCTCGATCCGGAGGACCGCGTGCTGCTGTTCCGGTATGACGAAGCGCCGCCGAACGGGCGGCACTGGTGCACGCCGGGCGGCGGCCTTGACGACGGGGAGGACTACCCGGCCGGGGCCCGGCGGGAGCTGACCGAGGAGACCGGCTGGACGGACGTGCCGATCGGACCCGAGGTCTACGAGCACGTGCGGATCATGGAGTATGCGGACGCGCTGGTACGACAGCACGAGCGGTTCTACCTGGCCCGCGTGGAGACCGGCCGTCGCGGCCTGGGCGAGGTGGCGGCCATGCACGTCTCGGACGGGATCGCGGCGTGGCACTGGTGGACGCTGGCGGAGCTTGACGCCACCGACGAGCTGGTCTGGCCGGCCGGCCTGGCCGACCTGATCAGGGGGCTAACCGGCTGAAGTCGCAGGGCAGGTGCTTGATGCCGTTGATGAAGCTGGACAGCAGCCGGTCGGGCTCGCCGGCGGTGATGTCCGGGACGCGGGTCAGCAGCTCGCGCAGCATCACCCTGAGCTCGCGGCGGGCCAGGTGGGCGCCGAGGCAGTAGTGCCGCCCGGCCGCGCCGAACCCGACGTGCGGGTTGGGCGAGCGGGTGATGTCGAAGCGCTCGGGGTCGGGGAATAGGTCCTCGTCGCGGTTGGCCGAGTAGTAGTAGAGCACCACCTTGTCGTCTTTGCGGTAGTCCTGCCCGTTCATGGTGAAGTCCCGGGTGAGGGTCCGCCGCATGAACACGACCGGGGAGGCGTACCTGACGATCTCCTCGACCGCGCCCTCAAGCCGGTTGTCCATGTCGGCCAGGAGCAGGGCGCGCTGGTCGGGGTACTCGGTGAGCAGCATCAGCGCGTGCGACAGCGCGGTGCGCGTGGTCTCGTTGCCCGCCACCACCAGCAGGATGAAGAACGAGGCGAGTTCGGAGCTGGTCAGCCGCTCGCCGTCGATGTTGGCGGTCACCAGCGCCGAGACCAGGTCCTCACGGGGCGCCTGGGTGCGGTCGGCGGCCAGCGCGGTGACCAGGTCGGCGAGCGCCTGGCCGGCGCCGAGGAGCTGGAGCACCGCCTGATCCATGTCGTCGGACAGGAACTCCGGGTCGGCCCCGGACAAGATGATGTTCGTGTTGGCCAGGACCATGTCGTACTGGTCGCCGGGGATGCCCATCATGTCGCAGATGATCTTCAGCGGCAGTTTCGCCGCGACAGTCGGCACGAAGTCGCAAGGACCGGCCGCCAGCAGGTCGTCGACGACCGAGGCGGCCACGCGGCGCACATCCTCTTCGAACTTGGCGATCAGGCGGGGGCTGAACGCCCGGGACACGATCCGGCGCAGCCGGGCGTGCCTGGGATCGTCCATGTTGATCATCGAGCCGAAGTACTCGTTGAACTCGGCCGGCAGGTCCGGGATGTTGGTCGCGCCCTTCCCTGAGCAGAACACCTCGTGATGCTTGCTCGCCTCGACCACGTCCGCGTAGCGGACCAGGGCGTAGTAGCCCGGGCCCTGATCGCTGAACGGGACCTCCGGCTCGGCGAAGAACCGCGGCCGCGGCTCGGACCGGAGCCGGGCGAAGGCGGCCGCCCGCTCGGCCAGCGGCAGCGCCCAGAACTCGTTGGCCGACAGGTCGATATCGTCCGTACCGGCAACCGCCATGACCCCGCCCCTTTCCCTAGAACGTGTTCTTATTTCATCACGGCGACCCCGCACCTGGCGAAGCCGGTGATTTCTCATTGTCCCGTTTGCGGCGGTGACGGTGGGAACAGTGTCGGCATGACATCAACGCAGTCGCGCAGGGGCGGGCTCGAGATCCGTTCGATCGACTACGTGCCGCTGAGCGAGCGGCACGGCAAGGTCTGGCACCTCGGCCCGTTGTGGTTCATGTCAAACGCGCAGATCGCCACGCTGGCGGTCGGCCTGATCAGCATCACCGAGGGCGCGTCGCTGTTCTGGTCGGTGCTCGCCATCGTGGTCGGCGTGCTGGTCGGCACGCTGTTCATGGCGTTCCATTCGGCGCAGGGGCCGCAGCTCGGCCTGCCGCAGATGATCCAGTCACGGCCTCAGTTCGGATATATCGGGGCGCTGCTCGTCTGGCTGTTCGCGTACGTGCAGTACGCCGGGTTCAACGTGTTCAACACGATCCTGGGCGGCGAGGCCATGAGCACGACCGCGCACGGGCCGGTCAAGCTGTGGGTGGTCATCCTCACGGTCGTGGCGCTGGTCGTCGCGCTGATCGGGTACGACCTCATCCACAAGGCGGAGCAGTGGCTGACCTACCTGATGATCGTGATCTTCGGGATCTTCACGATCACGCTGTTCTTCATCCACTACCCGGCGGGCACGTTCGACATGGGCACGTTCAAGGCGGGCCCGTTCCTCGGGCAGTTCGGCGTGGTCGCCGGTTACCAGATCAGCTGGGCGATCTACGTCTCGGACTACTCCCGCTACCTGCCGCCGGACGTGACCGTGCGCAAGACCTTCTACTGGACCTACTGGGGGTCGGCGATCGGCGGCGGCTGGATGATGATCGTCGGGGCGGTGCTGGCCGCCTGGGCGGGCAAGAACTTCGACGGCACCGGCATCGCCGAGCTGAACCAGGTCGGGGACCACGTGTTCACCGGCTTCGGCGCCATCGTGCTGATCCTGGCCACGCTCGGGCTGGTCTCGGTCACCGCGCTGAACATGTACGGCGGCTCGCTGACGCTGATCAGCGCGGTCGACTCGTTCCGCAAGGTGCGGCCCACCCTCGGGCTGCGGGTCGTCACGGTGGGCTTCACCGCGGTGCTCTCGCTGGTCGGAGCGCTCGCGGCGACGAAGAACTTCCTCGGGAACTTCAACAACTTCCTGCTGCTGGTCTTGTACCTGTTCATCCCGTGGACCGCGGTGAACCTGGTCGACTACTACATCGTGCGGCGCGGGCACTACGCGATCGCGGAGATCTTCAACCCGCACGGGATGTACGGGCGGTGGGGGTGGCGCGGAATCCTCGCCTACCTGATCGGCTTCGCCGCCATGACACCCTTCTTCGACGTGGGCACGCTCTACGAGGGTGTGGCGGCCAAGGGGCTCGGCGACGCGGACATCTCCTTCTTCATCGGACTGCCGGTGGCAGGCGTCCTGTACTACGTGTTCACCCGCTCGGTCGACGTGGCCGCCGAGACGCGGGTGGCCGAGGCGGAGGCGGCGGAACTCGAGGAAGCCGCGCAGCGGCACCAATGACCGTTACGCTGGCGGCGTGAGCTCGCCCTCCATGCCAATGACCGCCCTGGGCCGCAGCGACCTGCGAGTGAGCAGGCTGGCGCTCGGGTCCTGGCGCACCTACGAGCGGATCAGCCGCGACCAGGGCGTCCGCGTCATGCGCGCCGCTCGTGAGGCGGGCATCAACTTCCTCGACGACGCGCGCTACAACGACGAGACCGGGCACGCGCCGCTGCCGAGCGGGTACTCGGAGGTGGTCTTCGGCGAGCTGTTCCGCGCCTCAGGCTGGCACCGGGACGAGGTGGTCGTGTCCAACAAGCTCTGGTGGGAGTTCTGGCCGGACCAGTCGCCAGCCCAGGAGCTGGCCGGGTCCCTGGGCCGCATGGGCCTGGACCACATTGACCTGATCTACTCCGAGGTGCCGCCGGACGGCGTGGGCCTGGAAGACGCGATCGACATGATCACGGGGCTGATCCGCGCCGGGGCCGCGCGGGCCTGGGGCACGCTGAACTGGACCCCGGTTCAGATGGAACGGGCCTGGCAGATCGCCGACCGCGAGGGCGTCCCCGGTCCGGTGGCGACGCAGCCGCCGTACAGCCTGGTGCGCCGCGAGATCGTGGACGATCCGGCGATGCGCCGCGTGGCGGCGGAGCTCGGCGTGGCCATCGTGGCGTCCTACACGCTGGCCGGCGGCATCCTGACCGGCAAGTACGACGAGGAACCCGGCGCGGGCCGCGCGGCGGGCATGATCGGCCAGCCGCAGTGGGCGTCCGCGGTCGCGGCAGGGCGTGACCTGGCCGCCCTGGCCAGGCACATCGGTGTGGCACCGGCCAGCCTCGCGATGGCGTTCGCGCTGCTGGATCCCTCGGTGACCACGGTTCTGTTCGGGGCGACGCGTCCGGAGCAGGTCAGCGACAATGTCGGGGCGCTCGCGCTGGCGGAGCGGCTGACGCCGGGCGAACGCGATCGCCTCGCCGCCATCGGCACCAGCACCAGCACCGGCACCGGCTCCGGCTCCGGCTCCGGCCCGTAGGCTAGAGGCGTGCCCCGGCTCGAAGCATGCCTCGTTGACGCCTACGACACCATCGTGACCTGCGATTTCACCCCGCTCAGGCACGGCGTCCCGGCTCTTGCCGGGATCCCGGTGGCCGCCTGGGAACAGGAATACACCCTGGTCGGCCCCATGCTGAACGACGGCCGGCTGTCTAAGGCCCAGGCGTTCCGCCAGATCATGGCGAGCTGCGGAACGCACGCCTCCGATGGCCTGATCGCCGAGATGGTGCGCCGGGATCAGGAACTACTGCTCGCGAACGCTCGCCTCTACGACGACGTGATCCCGTTCCTGACCAGGCTCAGGGATCGCGGTATCAAGATCGCGATCGTGAGTAACTGCACCGAGAACACGCGCGCGATGCTGGTCGCGACCGGGGTGGACCAGCTGGCCGACGAACTGGTGCTGTCCTGCGAGGTGCGCTCGGCCAAGCCGGAGCCGGAGATATTCCGGCACGCTCTCGGCCGGCTCGGGGTGGGCCCGGAGGCCGCCGTGTTCGTAGACGACCAGGCGCGCTTCTGCGCGGGCAGCGTGGCCGTCGGTATCCGTGCCGCGCAGATCGTCCGCGGCGACCTGGACGGCCAGCGTCCCGCGGAGGGCGTCACGCTGGTCCGGTCGCTGCCGGAGGTCGAGGCGCTGTTCGGCGAGTAGCAGGCGCGGCCTAGGGTGGGCGCATGGATACCGGCGTAGCGATCTTCCCGACCCACGACGCCATCGCACCCGCGGACCTGGCGCGGCTCGCTGAGGAGCGCGGCCACGAGTCGCTGTTCTTCCCCGAGCACACGCACATCCCGGCCAGCCGGCAGTCGCCGTGGCCCGGCGGGCGCGAGCTGCCGCGCAAGTACGCGCACACGTTCGACCTGTTCGTCGCCGTGACCGCCGCGGTAGCCGCGACCACGCGGCTGCGGGTTGGCTCCGGCATCTGCCTGGTCATCGAGCGGGATCCGATCACCACGGCCAAGGAGGTGGCCAGCGTCGACTACCTGTCCGGCGGCCGGTTCGAGTTCGGCGTCGGGGCCGGCTGGAACCGGGAGGAGATGGCCAACCACGGCACCGACCCGCGCCAGCGGATGGCCGTCATGCGGGAACGAGTCGAGGCCATGAAGGAGATCTGGACGTCCGACGAGGCGAGCTACGCGGGCGAATACGTGAAGTTCGAGCGGATCTGGTCCTGGCCGAAGCCGGCCCAGCGGCCGCACCCGCCGGTGCTGGTCGGCGGGGAGGGGCCGGGCGTGCTCGACCGGGTGCTCGCGTTCGGCGACGCGTGGTTCCCGAATCACGCGCCGGAAGGCATCCTGGAGCGGGCCGCCGAGCTGCGCTCGCGCGCGGACCGGCCGGTCGATCTGATGGTCATGGGCGTTCCGGCCGACGCCCGCACGCTCGAGGCTTATGCCAGCGCCGGGTTCCGGAGGGCGCTCCACTGGCTGCCGTCGGCGCCCCGCGGGCCGGTCGAGCGGGCGCTCGACCGGTACGAGACGGCGATCGCGGAGCTCTACGGGGCTTAGCCGGCGGGCGCCTGGACGGCGGGCGGCTTGACGGCGGGCGGCTTGACGGCGCGGGTGGCGAAGTACCCCGGCATGTACCGGGCCGTGGCGTCGGCCTGGTGCGGCGCCTCGACCAGGTGGGTCAGGACGAAGCCGGCCGCGAGCTGGCCGCCGATCTGCCCGGTCAGCGTGTGACTGTACTCGATCGGGCCGTCGCCGTAGACCCGTAGGCGTTCGGCCTCGGGCAGGTCGAGGCTGGAGAAGGGCACGCGGTGGCGGACGACGAACTCCGCCCGCGTTTCCAGCGCCTCGGCGTCGAAGATATACAGGTCCGGGTTGACGAACCCGGTCAGCAGCAGGCCCGCCGGACGCAGCACGCGGAAGCACTCCCGCCAGACCGGGGCCAGGTCGGGACTGAAGACGTTCGACACCGGGTTGAAGACGAGATCGAAGCTGCCGTCGGCGAAGACGCTCAGGTCCCGCATGTCGCCGAGCACGGTCCTGATGGCCAGACCGTCCCGCGCGGCCACCTGCTCGTCGCGGGCGAGCTGCCGGGGCGAATTGTCGAACATGGTGACGTCCGCGCCCGCGGCGGCGAGCACCGGTCCCTGCTGACCGCCGCCGGAGGCGAGGCAGAGCACCGTGGTCCCTGTGATACTGGCGGGGAACCAGTCGCGGGGCACGGGCTCGTACCCGATGAGGACCACCGACCAGTCACCGGTCCGCGCGCGGGCGGTCACGTCGGGCCCGACCGGCCGGGTCCACTCGTTGCCCCGGTCCACTTCGCGGTCCCAGGCCGCCCGGTTGTGCGCGACAGGATCAAGATTCTCGGTCACAGCAGTCGAGACTAGACCCTGCCCAGGCGGCACGCTCGAGAAACCGGACTCAGGTCACGTCGGCACCATCAGCATCACGGTCTATGCGTGCCGGGCCAGCTGGAACGCCATGAAACCCCGGATCCAGCGCGTCCTGACGCAGTGGATCCCCGGTTTCATGGCGTCCGGCGGCAGGCGGCGGGCGGATCTTCGTGGCGGGCGGTCAGGGGGAGACGCGGACCAGGGTGTCGAAGAGGTGGGTGAGCTCGGCGGCCGGGTCGGCGGTGAGGCCGCTGTGCACCGGGCCGGGCTGGACGATGGTGGACCTGGGCGCGGTGAGCCAGCGGAAGCGCTCACCGAGCGGGCGGCCGGCCAGCGGGCCCTCGGTGCAGGCCTTCTCGAACGCGGACAGGCCCGCCCGCACCGCGTCGAGGTCGGCCGCCGGGTCGACGGCGAGCAGGCGAGGCTCGTCCAGCTCGATCCGGGCACACAGGTACCGGAAGGCCTGCGAGTAGACGATCACGCCCACGTTGATGGCCTCGCCCCGCTCGACCCGCGGCACCACCCGGACCAGCGCGTACTCAAAGACGTCGGGAGCGGTCACGGGCGGATCACCTCCGGCACGATCGGGGCGCGCTGCAGCAGGTGCTCGGCGTAGGCGTCCGCGCCGCGGTCGCCGAACCATTCCGGCGGGACCAGCGCGGTCACCTCCGCCAGCAGGTCCGCGGTGATCCGCGGGGCCAGCGCGGCGTGGGCCGCGTCGAGGGCGGTGGCGCGGTCGCGCAGGACGTGCTCGGCCGCGGCGAAGGGGCGCTTGGGGTCGGCCGTGGGCCAGTTGTGGTGGAAGTACAGCGCCGCGCCGTGATCGATGAGCCAGATGTTGCGGTGCCAGACCAGGAGGTTCGGGTTGCGCCAGGTGCGGTCGACGTTCTGCACGAGCGCGTCGAACCAGAGCACCTGGCTGGCGAAGTCCGGCTCGGCCGTCCAGCCCAGTGGCTCGAAGCCGAACGAGCCGGGCAGGAAGTCCACGCCGAGGTTCACGCCCTCGCTGGCCCGCAGCAGGTCCTGGATCTCCGGGTCCGGCTCGCTGACGGCGATCCTGGGGTCGAGGCCGGCCAGCACCAGCTCGGGCACGCGCAGGCCCAGGCGGCGGGCGAGCTCGCCCGCGATGATCTCGGCGACGAGAGCGAGCGGCCCCTGGCCGGCGCCGCGGAACTTCATCACGTAGGTGCCGAGGTTGTCCGCCTCGACGATGGCGGGCAGCGACCCGCCCTCGCGCAGCGGGGTCACGTACCGCGTCACCGTGACATGTTCGAGCACGCGGCAAGGTTACAGCGTGAGCCGCAGCCCGAACGTGGCGAAGCGGTCGGCGGGAAACGTGGTGATCTCGGCGATCACCGCGCCCTCGACGCGCATCACGTCGAGCTTGAACGCGCGGAACACGCTGTCCCCGGGCCGGCGCAGGTAGCTGGCCGCGGCCGGCATCCGGTTGGCCGCTGCCGGGACGAGCCGCCATTCGCCCATCGCGGCCGCGTCGGCCATGAGCGGCCTGATCGCCTCAGTCCCCTGATAGCAGTACGGCGACGGCGGCATCGTCACCCTGATGTCCCGGGCGGCGATGGCGATGGCCGCCTCGGCGTCGAGCCGCTCGTGCGCCGCGATGAACTGCTCGACCAGCTTGCGCTCCTCCGCGCTGGGCTCCCGCGCGGACCACTCGGCGCGGGTGTCCGGCAGGTGGGACTGCATGGTGGCCCGGGCCCGCTGCAGGGCGCTGTTGGCCGCGGCGACGCTGGTGCCGAGCGCCGAGGCGGTCTCGCTGGCCGGCCAGCCGAGGACGTCGCGGGCGATCAGCGCTGCGCGCTGCCGCGGCGGCAGGACCTGGAGCGCGGCCAGGAACGCCAGCGAGATGGTCTCCCGCGAGATGGCCACCGCCTCGGGCTGCTCGTCGCTCGGCGCGGCTGCTTCGAGTAGCAGGTCGGGGTAGGGCTGCAGCCACGGCACCTCGGCAAACGAGTTCGCCGAGGTCCGCCGGGAGCTGTGCCGGAGCATGTCCAGGCAGACGTTGGTGGCGATCCGGTACAGCCAGGCGCGGAACTGCGATCCGCCGTCGAAGCCGGACCGGCCGCGCCAGGCTTTCAGGAACGTCTCCTGCACCGCGTCCTCGGCCTCGTCGAACGAGGCCAGCATCCGGTAGCAGTGGACGTGCAGCTCACGCCGGTGCCGTTCGGCCAGGGCGGCGAACCCGGAATGATCCATCCTCAGCCCTTGCTTCGGTCGACCTCTTGGAGCAGCCAGATGTTGCCGTCCGGGTCGGCGAAGTCGGCGAACGACTGGTAGTTCTCCCGCTCCGGGTGCGGTCCGTCCACCCACTGCCCGGACACCATGTGCCGCACCGGGCCGATCGCCACGCCGCGCCCGGCCAGTTCGTCGCGCGCCGCGACGATGTCGGACACGACCAGGTGCAGGCCCTGCGCCGAGCCGGGCACGGCCGCGGTGATCCCGGTGCCGAACCCGATCGCGCACTCCGAGCCCGGCGGGACGACCTGGACGACCCGCTGCCCGTCGCCGATCGCGGTGTCGACGATCAGCACGAAGCCCATGTTGTCGAGGTAGAACTTCTTCGCCCGGTCCACGTCGGTGACGGGGATGAGCACCAGTTCGAGTTTGTAGTCCATACGGATGTAACGCAGGCCGTCCCGGAAACTCATCGGCGCCGCGGTGACCGGTCCGCCTCAAAGGCCGAACTGCTCGCGGCGGCCGGCCGGGACCAGGTCGGCGTACTCGCTGTGCTCGGTGATCCAGCTCAGTACGAACGGGCAGTAGGGCAGCACCACGAGGCGCCGCGCACGGGCATCGTCCAGGCTCGCGCGCACGAGACGGCTGCCCAGGCCGTGGCCGCGGAACCGATCGTCGGTCTGGGTGTGGGTGAACGCGATCGCGCCGTCGCGCAGGTGGTACTGGGCGAACCCAGCCAGTTCGCCGTCCGCGACGATCTCGAACCTGGCCTTGTCCGGGTTGTCGGTGACCTCGACGTCCATGGCGCCTCCGGG
The DNA here is from genome assembly GCA_036758545.1 of Streptosporangiaceae bacterium. GTDB lineage: Bacteria > Actinomycetota > Actinomycetes > Streptosporangiales > Streptosporangiaceae > Palsa-504. The sequence goes on from DAIOWL010000119.1 coordinate 11,661, forward strand.
ACCAGG
>DAIOWL010000120.1:0-10004 GCA_036758545.1 Streptosporangiaceae bacterium
AAGCCACGTCAGCGGACCCGGATACGCGCGACCGCGTCGCCCAGGTCCGGGTGGCTGGCCCGGACGGTGACGACGCCGCGCGCGCCGGGCCGGGAGCGTAGCCAGACGGCCCCGGCGCCACCCGCGGCGGCGAAGTCGAACGGGTTGTCACCGGCCAGTACCGCGGGTCCCTCGATGTCGAAGCCGACCTGGCCTCCCACGTAGGGGCGGGGCGCGCCGTAGCGGTCGACCGCGCGGACCTCCAGCCGGGTGGCGTCAGCGCCGTCCCCGTCGATCTCGGCATCGTCGGCGGCCAGAGCCAGCATGTCGCCGGAGGGGTCCGCGGAGAAGGACCGCGACGCGACCTTGCCGGTGTCGATGTAGCCGTCGATGCGCAGCTCGGGCCGGGACGAGCCGTCCACCGCGCGGAAGTCGGCGAACGACGGCGGGTAACCGAGGTGCGGATACCCCTCGGCGTCGGGCAGCACGGTGGCGAAGTGCTCGCCGCCGACGAACAGCTCGAGCCGGTCCAGGTTGGCGCAGATCATCGCGGCGGGCAGGACGTTCACCGCAGAGGGGGGGCCGAAGTCCCAGTAGAACGCCGGCGCGATCACCGGCCGGACCCGCGGGTCGGCCTGCGCCTGGTAGACGGCGGCGCCGGGCTTGAGGATCCGGAAAAGGTCGACCACGCCGGTGTACTTCACGCCCCGGTACTGGTTGCCGCTGCCGGACGGGTAGTCGAATGCGGTCCAGGCGAGCAGCCCGCAGTACCGGTCGTCCGAGGCGGCGATGTCGTGCACCCGCCCGTGCGCCGTCGCCTGCCCCTGCTGGACGGCCTGGGGATCGGTGCGGCGGTAGTAGATGGCAGGACCGGACAGGGTGCCGACCGCCTCGCTGACCATGTAGGGCCTGCCTACCCCGGTCTCCGGCGGCTGCAGCACGGGCTCCTTCACGCCGTCCGGGCCCTTCACCGAGGAGTAGTCGTCCTCGCCGAACACGTCCTGCTGGTAATCCTTGGTCAGGCGCAGGCCCGCCATGGCTCCGGCCGTCGGCCGCGAGTCGTCCAGGGCGTGCGCGAGCTCGTTCGTGCTGGTGTAGAACGCGGTGTCGTTGGGGGTCTCGTTGAGCCGGGCGCCCCAGATGATGATCGACGGGTGGTTGCGGTCGCGGACGATCATCTCCCCGATATCGCGGTAGGCCAGCGCCTTCCAGGCGTCATCGCCGAGGTAGCCCCACCCCGGAGCCTCTTCCCAGGCCAGCAGCCCGAGCTCGTCGCAGGCGTCGTAGAAGGCCTCGGCCTGCGGGTAGTGCGCGCAGCGCACCATGTTGCAGTTCAGCTCGCGCCGCATGATCTCGACGTCCCTGGCCTGCACCCGGGCGGGCATGGCACCCCCGGCGAACGGGAAGAACTGGTGCCGGTCGGCACCGAACAGCTTGACCCGGCGGCCGTTCAGGTAGAAGCCGCCGAGGGTGAACCTGGCCTCGCGGAACCCGGTCCGCACCCGGTGCTCGTCGACCGGCTCCCCGTCCGCGCGCAGCTCCGCCGCCACCGTATACAGCGCCGGGTCGTCGATATCCCACAGCCTGACGCCCTCGAGCCCGGACAGCGTCGCGGTCACCGTCACCTGGCCCGGCCCGGCGATCGCGACGGGCACCCGGGCGCGGGCGATCTCCCGGCCGTCACCGTGGAGTGAGGCCGTCACCGTCGCGGGGCCCGGCAGCGCGGACGCCGCGTCCACCGTCGCCTGGACCACGACCTGCCGGGCGGCGGGATCCAGGACGCTGACCGGCTTGGCGAACACATCGACCAGGAACGCCTGGGGTACCACCCGCAGCCGCACGTCCCGGTAGATCCCGCCCGGCTGCCAGTAGTCCACCGAGACGGCGGGCTCCGGCGCCGGCCGGTCCGGCGGCACGTTGAGGTTGAAGGCCGAGTCCAGCCGCACGGCCAGCACGTTCCCGCGCGGCCGCAGCAGACCCGTCAGTTCGACGCTGAACGGCAGGTAACCGCCGAGGTGGTCGGCCACCTCGGTCCCGTTCAGGGTCACCGTGGCGTGGGTCATGGCCGCCGCGAAGTCCAGGAACACCCGCTTGCCATGGTGACCGGACGGCGCGTCGAAACGCTTGCGGTACATCCACACCCGCTCCCAGGCCGACGGATCCCAGTCCCGCCAGGACAGCGGGACCACCGTGTGCGGCAGTGTCACCTCCGCGAATCCGCTGTCGTCGAACTCCGGCAGGTCGCTGCCGGCCGGCGCCGGCCCGAACCGCCATCCGGTGCCGAACGGATGCGAGGTCATCCACGCTCGCGGCGAGCCGCCAGCGTCCGCTCCATCCCGCGCCGGACCGCGTCGATGAGATAGGGCCGCAGCCGCGCCGCCGGGACGATGGCCTGCACCGAACCCACCTCGCGGGCCCGCTCGATGCTGTGCGCCCGGTCGAATTCGTCGGCGAGCTCTCCCAGCTTGTCGGCGTGCACGGCCGGCCGGGCCGACTCGAGCTTGGCCCGCAGCGCGGCCGCCTCGTCGTGCGCGCCGCTCGCGGTGGCCTCGGCGATCGCGGACTGCAGGTCGGCCACCCGGGGATCGGCCTCGGTGCGCTTCCTGACCTCGGCCGCGAATACCACCGCGGCGGCGGGCGCGCCGCCGATCACCGAGGCGTAGGAACCCTCGACCGCGGCGATCTCCATGTTGTCGTTGAGCGTGCCGGAGAACACCACGAACGCCCCGCCGTGGTAGCGGGAGACCACGCAGAACACGATCGGGCCGTCGAAGTTGACGACCGCGCGGCCGATCTCCGCGCCGTACTCCAGCTGAAGCTGGCGCAGCGACTCGGGCGAGCCGTCGAACCCGGACAGGTTGGCCAGGATCACCAGCGGCCGGTTCCCGCTGGCCGCGTTGATCGCCCGCGCCGTCTTCTTCGACGAGCGGGGGAACAGCGTGCCGGCCGTGAACTGTGACGGGCCGTCCACCGGCCAGAATCCGTGCCGGGTCAGCGGCTTGGACTCGAAGCCGATCAGCGCGACCGGCTGCCCGCCCAGGTGCGCGTCGAGCACCAGCACCGAGGCGGCTTCGGCCATGTCGGCCCAGCGTTCCAGCGGCTGGTGGTCGGCGTCGATCACCCCGGTCAGCAGCGAGCGCATGTCAAAGGGCTTCTTGCGCTCCGGGTTGATCGCCGGGTCGAAGATCTCGCCGAGCGCGGCGAACTCCGGCCCTGCGTGCGGGGAGGAGGAGATGTCCCGGTCGTCGGGGTCGCCGGTCGGGGACGGCCGGGGGAACCGGTCGCCGTCCGCCACGTAGGCGTGCTCGTAGTGTGCGAGCAGCACGTCGACCGCGCTGGACAGGTCGGGCGCCCAGTACTGGGCCTCGCCGTTCGGCCCCATGATCCGGTCGTAGCCGCCGATGCCGAAGTTGTCCTCGGCCGAGACCCCGCCCGAGTAGTCCAGCGACTGCTTCCCGGTCAGCACCATGGCCGAGTCCGGCGTCATGATCAGCACGCCGCTGGTGTGCATGAGCATCGTCGCCTCGGCGTTCCAGTACGGCTGGGCACCGACGTTGATGCCGGTCACCACGACGTTGATCTCGCCGCCGGCCTGGGTGAACTCGACGATTCCTCGCAGGGCCCGGGAGATCCAGTCCATGGTCTCGGTGCCGGAGTCCATCGCGATCTTCGCGCCGGCCGAGATGGCGAACCACTCGATCGGGGCGTGCAGCCGCCGCGCCAGCTCGATGGCCGCGAGGATGCGGCGGCACTCGGGCTCGGCCAGCGCGCCCAGCGCCCGGGTCGGATCGCCCAGCAGCACCACCCGGCGCATCCCCTCCGGGTACCGCTTCGTCGGCGTGCTGACCACGCCGAGCACCAGGTTCGCCACATTCGAACCCGGCGCCCGGTCTACCGGCACCGGGGCGCCGCCCTCGTCCAGGTCGTACTCGGTGAACTCGCCGTCCGCGCCGCCCGGATCCGGCGAGCGGACGATCAGCGGGATGAGCTCGTACGGGTACACGGTGCCGCGGCGGCGGGCCCGGATCACCTTCTGCGTGTAGGGGGTCAGCTCGCGCAGCGGCCCGGGGGGCGGGTCGGTCACCCGCAGCGTCAGCCCGGCGCCCGGCGGGCGGGACATCCGCAGCATCCGCTCCCGCGAGTCCGCGTCGCGGAACTGCACCATCACCTGCTCCAGGCCCAGCGCCGCGGTGCGCGCCGCCAGCGACCGGATGACCGGGCCCAGCTCGGCCAGCGGCGCGTCCACGGTCGGCCACACGTACAGCTTGATGCGGTTCCAGTCCAGCCGGGCCAGCTCGCGGTCGGCGGACCGGGCCGAGCGCAGGCCGTCCAGGCAGGCGTCCAGGATGCGCTCGAGCTGCGGCAGGCCGGTGATCCGCCCGGCGTCGTCCCGCACGATGGTGAGCTCGCGCACGTCGGCCAGCACGACGAGCCGCTGGTCGTCCGGCACCTCACGGCCCCGGATACGGAACACGTGCACGTCCGGAGCCGCGGGCAGCCGGGTGAGCTCGAACGCGGAGAACCGCCACACGCCCAGCCGTTCGGCTACCAATGGGTGCCAGCCGCGCTGGGTCCTGTCCTCCACGGCCTGCCCGTCCGGCCCGCCGCGGAAGGTGAACCAGTCGGGCCAGCCGCCCCCCTCCCCGTCCGGCCTGCGCACGGCGACCGCGACGCGGTCGACGGCCGGCGGGATGGGGCCCAGCTTGCTGCGGATCCGGTCGGCGCGGGCGTCGGGGGCGCCGCTGCCGTTCTCCTCGGGCGTCTGGGAGGTGACGTACAGGTCGACGAGCACGGTCCGGCCGGCCGGCATCGCCTGGATCAGCTGCGGCAGGTCGGTCGCTGCCGCGCTCTCCTCGCCGTCGGCCACGGTCGCGACGATCAGGTACTCGTGCCCGTCGTGGGTGTACTCCGCGGTCACCAGCGGGCGGCCGCTCCGCTCGGTGACCTGGACGTTCCGCAGCGACCTGATCCGGTAGTAGCGCCTCGTCATCACCTCTAGCATGACCGCGTGGTGCCGCTCGGTGAAGACGCCGAGGATCGGCTCGCCCGAGGCGACCATGGCGTCGATCTGGGCTGCCCTGGCCGCGGGGTCCGGCGACAGCCGGTCCAGCTCGGCGCGCACCTGCTGCTGCCCCCGGGCCCGTTCGGCAGCGATCAGCGGCGCGTCGAAGCAACGGTAGCGGACCTGCCTGGCCAGGTCGCCGACGCCGGGGTGCCGCGCCTGGGTGGCCGAGACCAGCTGGTCGACCGTCCGCCGGTAGTCGTCCCGGCCGTCACCGGGCAGCGATCCGGGGTGGTCAAGACGCCACTGCAGCAGCTCGGACACGACCGGCACGTACCCGGCCGCCCGGCGGCGGGCGAGGAAGATCCGGTACAGCGCCGGGTCCAGGCCGGGCGACGGCTCCAGGCCGTCGACCCCGTAGTGGGCCAGGGTCCGGCGCAGCTTGATCCGGAACGACTCCGGCAGGCCCTCCGCGTCGGCGTCGCGGGAGCGCAGGTAGGCGTGCATGTACTCCTGCGGGTTGCGGGCGGCCTCGGCGTCGACCGCGGCCTCGTCGTCATCCTGCGACTCGCCCGGTACCCGGCGGCTCCGCCACAGCGCCGACACGTCGGCGAAGATCTGCAGGATCCTGGCCTCGCCGGCCAGCAGCCGGGGGTCGTCGGCGGGCAGCTCGGCCCGCGCGGCGGCCAGCCGCTTCAGCTGCCGCCTGGCCTCGGCCTCGTCGACGTCGAAGCCGAGCATCATGCTCCGCAGCGCCACCAGCGCGTCCGCCGCCGCGGCCGCCGGATCCTCGTCGGCCGCGGCCTTCCCGTCCAGCGCGTCCAGGTCGGCCCGTGCGTTGTCCCGCGCCGACTCCGCCTCCGCGCCTTCGTCCGCCGCGGGCTCGATCCGCAGCAGCTTGGCGCCGCTCTCCACCTGCGTGTTGACGTCGGCGAAGACCTCGGCGACCCGGCCGGAAGCCGGGGCGCGCAGCGAGGTCTCCAGCTTCATGCTCTCCACCACGGCCACGACGTCGCCCTCGGCGACCTCGTCCCCGGCCGCGACCGAGACGGCCACCACCATGGCCGGGGCCGGGGCGCGGACCAGGCCGGCCTCGCCGCCGGAGATCCGGTGCACCGCGCCGTCCACCTCGACCAGGTAGTCCGGGCCCTGCGCGACCGAGAGCACGTCGAAGGTCTGGCCGCCGACCGCCAGCCGGATCTCGAACCGGCCGGCCCGGTCGACGTCGACTTCGACCGAACGGCCGTCGAGATCGACGTGGTACCGCACCGGGCGGCACCGGGACACCCCGAGCTTGTAGGCTTCGCCGCCTACCCGGACGTCGACCTGGTGCCTGGTCTCGTGCCCGACCTCGGGGCGACCGCGTTCGGCCGAGGTGAACAGCCGGTCCTGCTGGCGCCGCTCGTGCGCCTCGTAGGCCTCGAAGGCGGTGGCCAGCAGGGCCACGTCGACCCGCAGCGGCGGCGCGTAGCCCTCGGCCATCATCGTGTCCAGCCAGGTCGTGTCGATCTCGCCGCGGACGAACTCGGGCCGGTCGAGCAGGTCGAGCAGGAACGCCTTGCTGGTCGTGCCGCCCTGGATGACCGTGCTGGTCTGCCGGATCGCGCGGGAGAGCCGGGCCCGGGCCTCGGCGCGGTCCTGGCCCCACGCGATCACCTTGGCGATCATCGAGTCGAACTGCGGCGGGATGACGTCGCCCGGCGCCACCCCGGTGTCGACCCTGATGCCGGGGCCGGCCGGCAGGGCCAGGTGCTCGATCAGGCCGGGGGCGGGCGCGAAGTCGCGCTCGGGATCCTCGGCGGTGAGCCGGGCCTCGATGGCGTGCCCGCGGGCCTGCGGCTCGGCCGGGGCGATCTGCGTCAGCGTGCCGCCCGCGGCGATGTGCAGCTGCAGCTTGACGATGTCGGTGCCGGTGCAGGCCTCGGTGACCGGGTGCTCGACCTGCAGCCGGGTGTTGACCTCGAGGAACGACAGCAGCTTCTGGCTCGGTTCGTAGAGGAACTCCACCGTCCCGGCGTTGACGTAGCCGGCCGCCCGGACGAGTTCGGCGGCGTGCCCGCGCAGCAGCTTGTCCTGCTCCGCGTCCAGCGCGGTCGAGGCGGACTCCTCGATGACCTTCTGGTTCCGCCGCTGCACGCTGCAGTCCCGCACGCCCAGCGTCCACACCGTGCCCTCGGCGTCGGCGACGACCTGCACCTCGACGTGCCGGCCGCCGCGGATGGCCCGCTCCAGGAAGACCGTGGCGTCCCCGGCCGTCTTCGACGCCTCCGAGCTGGCCCGCTCGAACGCCTCCTCGAGGTCCTCGGGCGCGCGGACCATGCGGATGCCGCGGCCGCCGCCGCCCGCGGTCGCCTTGACCATCAGCGGGTAGCCGATCGATTCGGCCGCCTCGCGGGCGGCGGCCACGTCGGGCACGGGTCCGCCGCTCCACGGCGCGAGCGGCACCTCGGCCCGCTCCGCCAGGAGCTTGGACTCGATCTTGTCGCCGAGCCGCCGCATCACCTCGGCCGACGGGCCGATGAAGATGATCCCGAGCCGGTCGCACAGCTCGGCGAACTCGGCCTTCTCCGAGACGAACCCCCAGCCGGGCCAGACCGCGTCCGCCCGGCAGGCGCGCAGCGCCCGCTCCAGCTCGGCGTAGTCCAGGTACGGGCTCCCTTCGAAGGCGGCGTCCGCCTCGGCCGGGCCGATCAGCACGGACTCGTCGGCCTCGCGGACGAACGTCGCGTGCCGGTCGGCGGCGGTGTACACGGCGATGACCCGGAGCGCGGGGCGTCCCTCGGCGTTCCACTCCCGGACGGCATTGATCAGCCGCATGGCGGGCTCGCCCCGGTTGACGATCGCGACGCGCTGGAAGGCGAAACCGGACGGGCTCATCGCCTCAGCCACCGAAAGCCGCGCGCATATCGTCACTGGTGCCGCCGGCCGTTGGCGGCGGCGTGGCCGTGTCCTGAAGGACGTCGAGCACCACCTCGTCCGCCACGATGGCCGGGTCGAACTGCATGACGGCGTAGCCGCCGACCGCGCCGGCCCCGAAGCCGGGCGCGAAGATCCTCATCCGCCGGGTTATCGCGCCGTCGCGGACGGCGTCGTACAGAGCGATCGGGATGCTCGCGGCTGACACGTTTCCCATCCGGTCCACGTTAAAGTACAGCTGATCATCTGACAGCCCGGCCTTGCCGGCCAGGTTGAGGATCATCGTCTTGTTGGCCTGGTGCGGGACGATCAGCTCGACACCCTCCAGCAGGGTACGTCCGGCGTCGTCGGGATCGGGCAGCTGGCCGAGCTCGTCCAGCATCTGCACCAGATAGCGCTGGACCAGGGACTTCACCTCCGGGCCGTACACGGTGATGTCGTTGTCGAAGTCCGAGTTCGGCCAGATGATCGAGTTGACCTCGCTGTGCGGTCCGCTGGCGTAGGTCTGCACGACCTCCACGTCGCCGGGATCGCCCTCGGGGGCCGGCCCGATGACCATGGCCGCGGCGCCGTCGCCGAAGATCATCCGCGAGGTGCGGACGCTGCCGATCTTGTCGGAGAACTTCTCCACGCAGACCAGCAGCACCGGCCGGCCGACCTCCTGCAGCTGCCGGATGGCCTCGGACATGCCGTACGGCAGCCCGGCGCACGCCGCGATCAGGTCGGCCGAGGCGTGGGTCTGCTGCAGGCCGAGCTCACCGGACAGCCAGCAGCCGATCGACGGGATCAGCCGGTTGCTCGTGCACGTGCTGACCAGCACCGCGCCGATCTCCTCAGGGGAGCGGCCCGCCTTGGCCAGCGCGGCCCGGACGGCGGGCAGGGCCAGCTGCTCCGGCTCGCGGCTGGTATAGCGGCGCTGGTCGATCCCGGTCTTGGCGCTGATCTCCGCGGCGCTCATCGGCGACCATGAGAAGCTCGCGTTCCTGATCACGTCGTCGTTGCTGCAGACATGCTCGCCGCGCACGATGGCCAGGGACTCCAGCTTCGGCTGGACCCGGAAGGCCTCCCGCACCTTGACCGGGGGATAGGGCCGCACCGGCGCCACCGCCTCGATCGGCCCGTTCTGGCTGCCCAGTGTGGCCGGCTTGCTGCCGCCGCGCGCCGAGCGCCTGACCCGGTCGATGAAGGCCATCGCGTCGCGGTCGCGGGGAACGAACGCCACCACGAAGTCGTCGTCGCCGATCTGACCCGGCCCGCGCAGCTCGGTCCGGGAGCGCTCCCACGGGTACTGGTTGTGCAGCACCATGGCCCAGCGCATCAGCGCCTCGAGCTCGGGCACGTCCTCGTACGCGTCGATGATGTCCTCGAGGCTGAACGCCGGATAATCGGGGTCGTGGTCGGGCATGACGAACGTCAGCGCGTCCGGCCGGTCCAGGAACTCCGCCACCGTCGGCTTGATCGCGGGTAGCTCGGTGGCGTGGTGCAGCTTGGTGCTGAACACGCCGAACAGCAGGTCGAAGATCCGGCTCTCGGTCTCGTCGTCCCAGGTAGCCGGCAGGGCCCGGAAGGTGCTCTCGACTGCGGCCACCTTCCGCTCGCTGTCCTCCCAGGGCGTCAGCACCGGCAGAAACACGTCGTCCCGGTGCTTAGGCAGGTCGCGCCAGCGCGTCGGGCGCTTGTCGAACATGGTGATCGCGTACCGGTTGACCCAGAACAGGTTCTGGCCGAGGTCGCGGAGCAGCTCGAACCGCCCGGTGTAGCTTCCGGCCTCGACCCGGGACAAGATGTCGGTCCCGGTCGGCGCCTTCGCCTCGAAGTCCCGCCCGATCACGGCGGTGAACTGGTCCAGCGACTCCAGCACCGAGAAGTCCAGCTCGCCAAGGAAGTTGGCCGGGAACACCAGGCGGCCATGCCGGTTGACCACGAACGGTTTCACGTTGTTACCTCCAGGCCGGGCGTGCTCGCCCCGCGTGTTGCCTTTGTCCTGTCGTGCGGCGGACCCGGTGCATGACCTAGGTCATACCTGCTGCCGTACCCGAAATGCGCCGGTTATGTCCCTGCCGGGTCAGATTGACAAGGTTTTTCCCGGCCGCGGCCCATGCTCGCC
>DAIOWL010000120.1:10104-11565 GCA_036758545.1 Streptosporangiaceae bacterium
TGCATCACGCCGTGCCGATGCGCGGAGCCGCGCTGGTCTCGGTCAACATCCGGCTGTCACCGGCGGAGATGGCGGAGATTATCCGGCACTCGGGCGCGTCGCTGCTGGTGGCAACCCATGAGTTCGCCGAGCTCGGCGGCCGCCTAGCCGGCGAGCTGGACCTGCCCCTGGTCATCGCGGGCGGGTCTGATGACGACTATGAGGCGTGGCTCACCGATGCCGATCCGGCCGGGGCGGTGGCCGGCCAGATCGATGAGCGCCAGCTCCTGGCCATCAACTACACCAGCGGGACGACCGGGCGGCCCAAGGGCGTGATGTACCACCACCGGGGCGCGTACCTGCAGGCCACGGCCATGGCGTACCACGCCCGCCTGGGCCCGGGCACCAGGTACCTGTGGACGCTGCCGATGTTCCACTGCAACGGCTGGTGCTTCACCTGGGCCGTCACCGCGGCCGGCGGCACCCATGTCTGCCTGCGCGCCGTCGACCCGGCCGAGATCTGGCGGCTGCTGCGCACCGAGGGAATCACCCACTTCAGCGCCGCGCCAACGGTGCTCACCATGATCGCCGAGGATGACGCCGCCGGACCGCTGGATCACGAGGTGCACGTGGACACCGGTGGCGCGCCGCCGTCGGCCACCCTGCTGACGCGCCTGGACAAGCTGCGCCTCGCCGTCACGCACCTGTACGGGCTGACCGAGACCTACGGCCCGCTCGCCATCAACGAATGGCAGCCGGAGTGGGACGACCTCGAGCCGGACCGGCAGGCCATGCTGCGCGCCCGGCAGGGAGCACCCAACATCATCGCCCGCCCGCTCCGGGTCCTCGACGATCACGGCCGGGACGTGCCGTCCGACGGCGAGACGATCGGCGAGATCGCGGTCACCGGAAACGACGTCATGCTCGGCTACTACCGTGACGACGAGGCGACACGGGAGGTCACCCGCGACGGGTGCTTCCTGACCGGGGACCTGGCCGTCATGCACCCTGACGGCTACGTCGAGATCCGGGACCGCAGCAAGGACATCATCATCTCCGGGGGAGAGAACATCGCCTCGGTGGAGGTCGAGCAGGTCCTCGACAGCCACCCCTCGGTCGTGGAGAGCGCCGTCGTCGGCATGCCGAACGAGCGCTGGGGTGAGGTGCCGATCGCCTTTGTCGCGCTGAGGAAGGACGATGTCGACGCCGACGCGCTGACCGAGTACGCGCGGGATCGGCTGGCCCGGTACAAGGTCCCCAAGCGCTTCGAGTTCTGTGAGCTGCCCAAGACGTCCACCGGCAAAATCCAGAAGAACGTCCTGCGTGACCGGGCTCATGAGCTATAGCAGAGGGCATGAGCATTCTCGATCGGTTCTCACTGTCGGGGAAGATCGCGCTGGTCACCGGGGCCAGTAGCGGCCTCGGCACGGGGTTCGCGGTGGCCCTGGCCGAGGCCGGGGCCGACGTGGTGCTGGCGGCCCG
>DAIOWL010000121.1:0-1700 GCA_036758545.1 Streptosporangiaceae bacterium
GCCCTGGCCGCCGCCGACGCACATGGTCTCCAGCAGGTAGCGGCCGTTCCTTCGGCGCAGCTCGCGCAGGCCGGTGGCCAGCATCCGGGCGCCGGTGGCGCCGATGGGATGGCCGAGCGAGATACCGGATCCGTTGACGTTGAGCTTGTCCGGTTCGTTCCACCCCCAGCCGGCCAGCACGGCGAGGACCTGGACCGCGAACGCCTCGTTGAGCTCGATCAGGTCGATGTCGGAGAATGCCAGGCCCGTTCGGGAAAATAGTTTCTCGACAGCCGGGACGGGGCCGATGCCCATGGTGGCCGGCTCGCAGCCCGCCGCCGCCCAGCCGGCCAGGTAGCCCAGCGGTTCCAGGCCGAGCGGGGCAAGCTGGTCCTCGGCCACCACCAGGCACGCCGCGGCCGCGTCGTTCTGCTGGCTGGCGTTGCCCGCGGTGACCGTGCCACCCGGCATGATGGTGCGCAGCTTGGCCAGGCCCTCCGGCGTGGAGTCGGGCCGCACGCCCTCATCCCGGGTGACCGTCAGCGGGTCGCCGCGCCGCTGCGGCACCTGGACCGGGACCACCTCGTCGTCGAACAGGCCCGCGTCCCAGGCGGCCGCGGCCCGCTGGTGGCTGCGGGCGGCGTAGGCGTCCGCCTCGTCCCTGGTGATGCCGTACTGCGTGGCGAGGTTCTCCGCGGTCTCGATCATCCCGGAGATCTTGCCGAACCTCCATTCCGGCTGCGACCGCTCCCGGCCCCGGTCGATGCGGTCGTACAGGACCTGGTTCCCGGCCTTGGCGCCCCAGCGGACCGAGGTCGTGTAGTGCTCGGCGTTGCTCATCGACTCGGCCCCGCCGGCCAGCACCACGTCGGCGGCGCCGGTCTGGACCATCATCGCCGCGGTGACGACCGCCTGCAGCCCGCCGCCGCAGCGCCGGTCGATCTGCAGCCCGGGCACGCTGACCGGCAGGCCGGCGTGCAGCGCAGCCCACCGTCCGATGCAGGGCGTCTCGCCGTTGACGTAGGACTGGGCGAAAGAGACGTCGTCGACGATCTCCGGGTCGATCCCGGTCCGCTCGAGTACCGCCTTGATCGCGGTGGCGGCGAGCTCCTCGACGGGAACGGCCCGCATGCTCCCGCCGAACGTGCCCACCGGGGTCCGCACCGGTGCGACGATCGCTGCCCTGCGACTAGTGGTCATCTGAGGTCCTCCGTTCAGTCTCCGGCCGCTGCTCCGAGCGCTTCCCGGTGGTCCGGGTGGGCGATCGCGATCATCCGCTCGCGCCGCCGGGCCAGGCTCAGCCCGCGCAGGTCGGCCACTCCATACTCGGTCACGATCACGCCGGCGTCAGCCCGGGACAGCCCGGCCGGGCCGCTCAGCCGGGCCACGATGCGGCTGGCCGCCCCGGCGGTGGACGCAAGCGCCAGCACCGGGACGCCGCCCGCCGACCGGGCCGCGCCGCGCAGGAAGTCGGCGGCGCCGCCGGTACCGCCGACGTAGCGGCCGGCCGCGACCTCGACGTTGGCCTGCCCGGTCAGGTCGACCTCGATGGCCGAGTTGACCGCGACCAGGGCGTGCTGGGCGGCGAGTACCGCCTGGTCGTGGGTGTAGCGGGTGTCGCGCAGCTGAATCGACTTATCGACAGCAGCGCGCTTGATCAGGGTGCTGGTGCCCAGCAGGAGACCGGTCACGGTCAGGCCCCGGTCGGTGCCCTTGCGCGC
>DAIOWL010000121.1:1800-11557 GCA_036758545.1 Streptosporangiaceae bacterium
TGGTGCCCAGCAGGAGACCGGTCACGGTCAGGCCCCGGTCGGTGCCCTTGCGCGCTCCGGTGACCACGCCGACCTCGACCAGCTCCGCGATCTCGTCGGTGATCATCCCGGAGTGCACGCCCAGGTCACGGTGGCCGCGCAGATGGCGCAGCACGACAGCGGGCAGGCTGCCGATGCCGACCTGGAGGGTCGCGCCGTCGGGCACCAGGCCCGCGACGTGCTCTGCTATCGCTATATCGACATCGCTGGCCGATTTGCCTGGATACTCGGCGGGCGGCCGCGAGGTGCGCACGAGCACGTCGATCTCGCCGCGGCTCAGCCTGCGGTCGCCACCGACGTCCGGCACCTGGTCGTTGACCTCGGCGATCACCGTGCCGACCCGGCCGATGAGCGGGGCCAGGTAGTCCGCGGCCAGGCCCAGGCCGAACGTGCCGTCGGGCCCGGCCTGCGGCAGCGCCAGGAGCACCACGTCGGCCCGGAGCGGGCCCCGGCCGAGGATATCCGGCAGCTGAGAGTAATGGCAGGGCACGATGTCGAGCAGCCCGGCCTCGCTCAGCGCCCGGTTGGCGCCGGCCGCCGTGTACGAGCTGAACGACAGGTAGTCGCAGTGGTCCGGGCGCACGGCAGCTGTGGTCGAGATCCCGGAGAAGCAGCGGACGCCGCCGAGTCGCTGGCGCTGCCCGGCCAGCGCCTCGGTCAGCGTGAGCGGCTCGGCGCAGCCCTGGCCCCAGGCCACCAGGGCGCCCGGCCTGATGTACCGGGCCAGGTCGAGCTCGGCGGCGTCGCCAACCTCCTCGGTCACCTTCGGATCCGTCATTCAGGCGCCGGCGTACCTGGCCTTGAGCTCGCCCTTCATCAGCTTGCCCGCCTCGCTGCGCGGCAGGCTGTCGACGAAGCGGACGATCCTGGGCGCCTTGAAGGCGGCGATCTTCGACTTCACGAACGCGATGATCTCCTGCTCGAGTTCGGGTCCCGGGACGGCGCCGGGGGCGGGCTGGACGAACGCGGCCACCGACTCCCCCATCTCCGGGTCGGGCACGCCGATGACCGCGACGTCGTAGACGGCCGGGTGCAGCGCGAGCACGTTCTCGGTTTCCTGCGGGTAGATGTTGACGCCGCCGGAGATGATCGTGAACGCCTTGCGGTCGGTGAGGAACAGGAAGCCGTCCTCGTCGAGGTAGCCGATGTCGCCGAGGGTGGTCCAGTTGAGGTGGTCCCGGTGCTGGGCGGCCCGGGTCTTGTCCGGGTCGTTGTGGTAGGCGAACGGGACCTCTTCGGTCTCGAAGTAGACGCCGCCGGTCCGGCCGGCCGGGAGTTCGGTCCCGTCGTCGGCGCAGATCCGTACCGTGCCGGAGATGGCGCGGCCGACGGTGCCCGGCTTGGTGAGCCAGGTGGCGCTGTCGATGGCCGTCATGCCGTTGCCCTCGGTGCCGGCGTAGTACTCGAACAGGACCGGGCCCCACCAGGCGATCACCTTCTGCTTGACCTCGACCGGGCACGGCGCCGCGGCGTGGATAGCGACCCGCAGGCTGGACACGTCGTAACGGTCCCGGGTGTCCTGCGGCAGCTGCAGCATCCGGACGAACATGGTCGGCACGAACTGCGCGTGGGTGACGCGGTGCTCCTGGATGGCCCGGAGCGTCTGCTCGGCGTCGAACCGCTTCGTCATGACCACGGTGGCGCCGAGGATCTGCATGGAGCCACACCAGCGCAGCGGGGCCGCATGATAGATCGGCCCGGGCGACAGGTACACCGAGTCTTGGTTGGCGCCGAAGAACATGCTGGCCAGGCCGGCTAGGGCCTCGCCGGGTTCGGTCACCTGGCGGTCGGGCAGCGTCGGCCGGACGCCCTTGGGCCGGCCGGTGGTGCCCGAGGAGTACAGCATGGTGGAGCCGTTCGGCTGGTCGGCGAACGGCTCGTCCGACGCGACCGCGATCGTGTCCTCGTAGCCGCCATAACCTTTCACCCGCCCGCCGAAGGCCAGCCTCAGCTTCACCCCGGTGGTCAGCCCGGTGATCGCCTCGGCGGCGGGCGCTTGCTCGGCCGACACGATCAGCGCGGTCGCGCCGCTGTCGTTGACGATGTAGGCGATCTCGTCCGGCTTGAGGTGCCAGTTGACGGCGGTGATGTACAGGCCGGACCGCATCGCGGCCCAGTACACCTCGAAGGCGCGCAGGTTGTTCTCGGTCAGCAGGGCCACCACGTCGCCGGGCCGCAGGCCCGCCTCGTGCAGCACGTGCGCCAGCTGGACCGAGCGCCGCTCGAGGTCCCCGTAGCTGAGCGTCTCGCCGGTTCCGGCCATAACCGCCGCGGCCCGGTCCGGCGCCTCGGCCGCGTACGTTCCTGGGTACATGGTCCTCCGCCGGGCCGCCGCTCAAGGTCTGACTAATTGAGCCTAAACGCAACCGGGCCTCAGCCGTCAATGGCCCCTTACGCTCCGGCCCAGCCTGAACGGCATGAGACCCTGGTTCCAGTGCGCTCTGACGCCGTGGAAGTCCGGTTTCACGGCGTCCGGCAGGCGCCGGGCAGGCGTCCGGCAGGCGTCCGGTAGCAGGCCGATCTTCACGTTGGATCAACGAGGCGCGAGTGCTTTCTACTTCTGGGTAAAAGCTTTCTTTCGTACGGCGTCACGAGAGCGGGCTGACGTGCTCGTGGCGGCCTGGCCAGTACCGGTTGGAGCATCGGGAGCGCGGGGTGGGCGCGGGGCGGCGGGCAGGGCGGCCGACGGGCCGGGAAAAGCCGGGAGCCTATAATTCGACTCGTGCCTAGAAAACCGGAGGTGGCGGCGGCGGAGGACGCCGGTTCCAAGTCCGCGCGGACCAGGGAACGGATCCTCGATGCCGCCGCGCACGTGCTCAGCCGGAAAGGGTACGCGGGCACGCGGCTGAGCGACGTGGCCGACCAGGCGGAGATCCAGGCGCCGGCCATCTACTACTACTTCCCGTCCCGCGATGACCTTATCGAGGAGGTCATGTGGACGGGCATCGCGCGCATGCGCGAGCACATGGCCCGGGTCCTGGCCGCTATGCCGCCGGGCACCGATCCGCTAGCCCGCATCGACGCGGCGGTCGAGGCGCACCTGCGGTACTGCCTGGAGATCTCGGACTACACCACCGCCTCGATCCGCAACGCGGGCCAGGTTCCCGAGAACATCGCGATCCGGTACACGGCCGAGGCGTCCCAGTACGGCGACATGTGGCGCAAGCTGCTGCAGGACGCGGAGAACGCCGGGCTCCTGCGGCCCGCCCTGGACCCGATGGCAGCCCGGATGATGGTGCTGGGCGCGCTCAACTGGGCCGCCGAGTGGTGGAACCCGCGCCGTGGCTCGCTCGACACCGTGGTGCGGACGGCGCAGTCGCTGGTCAGGCACGGTCTCGCGGATCAGCACGAGGGCGGTGACGCCGGGTCTGCGGCGCGCAAGCCCCGGCCGCGCAAGCGGCCCGCGTCCAGCTGACGTCCCGACTCCAGGGTTTCGGCGCGGATTTTCTCGGTACGCGGATAGGCAATCGAGACCGGCCGGGGGACGGTCAGGAAGGAACCCCCATGGTGCTTCAACCCGAAGAAGCCGGCCGCGCGACGTCGGTAGACGATGCCGGCCGCGGCAGGCAGGTCCGCCTGGCCGCGGTGGCCAGCGTGATCGGAACCTCGATCGAGTGGTACGACTTCTTCCTCTACGGTACGGCCGCGGCCATCGTATTTCCCTCGGTCTTCTTCCCCGCCTCCAGCGCCTACGCAGGCACCCTGGAGTCGTTCGCCACCTACGCCGTCGGGTTCGCGGCCCGGCCGGTCGGGGCGGCGATCTTCGGCCACTGGGGAGACCGGATCGGCCGCAAGGCCACGCTGATCATCACGCTGCTGATGATGGGTATCGCCAGCGCGCTGGTCGGCGTCCTGCCCGGCACTAACACCATCGGCGTCGCGGCGCCCATCCTGCTCGTGGTCCTGCGGTTGCTGCAGGGTGTCGCGGTAGGCGGCGAGTGGAGCGGCTCGGTGCTGCTGTCCATGGAGTGGGGCAAGCAGAACAAGCGCGGCCTGATGGCGAGCTGGCCCCAGATCGGCGTGCCGATCGGGCTGCTGCTCGGCACCGGGATGATGACCTTGATCGCGCTGGCCGCGCCGGACGCGTTCAAGGCGTGGGCCTGGCGGATTCCGTTCCTGGCCAGCCTGATACTGGTGGCCATCGGCCTGTGGGTGCGGCTGAAGGTCATGGAGACGCCGCTGTTCGCCCAGCTGGTCAAGAAGCAGACCGTCTCCAAGGTCCCGGTGCTCGACGTGATACGGCGGTACCCGAAGCAGATCGTGCTCAGCGCGCTGCTGCGGATGTCGGAGCAGGCGCCGTTCTACCTCTACACCGCGTTCGCGCTGGCCTACATCAAGGACCACCTGCACAAGAGCACGTACGTGGGGCTGGCCGCGGTCACCGTGGGCGGCGCGCTCGAGCTGCTCCTGATCCCGACCTTCGGCGGCCTCAGCGACCGGCTGGGCCGCAGGCGGGTCTACACCACCGGGGCGATCGTGATGGGCATCGTCGCGTTCCCCTTCTTCCTCCTGCTCAACACCGCAGCCCTGGGCTTCATCATCCTCGGCACGGCGCTGATCGCGATCGCGCACTCCATGCAGTACGGCCCGCAGGCCTCCTATATCGCGGAGAACTTCCCGACCGGGCTGGCCTACGCCGGCAGCGGGCTGGGCTACCAGGCCGCCTCGCTGATCGCCGGCGGCCCGGCGCCGCTGCTCGCGACCTGGATGCTGGCCGCGTTCGGCTGGCAGGCGATCGCGGTCTACATCATCGCGTGCGTGGTGATCACCCTGGCCGCCGCCGCCCTGCTGCCGGACCGCAGCAAGGTCGACCTCGCTGACGAGCCGGTGCTCGAACCGGCCGGGCGGGCCGCCGGAGGCTGACCCGGCTCGCCGGCAGCCGGACCCGTCATGCCGCCCTCGCCGTGTACGCGGGCGGGCGGGTCCGGCTCGCGGTCACCAGGCCGCGGCGCTCCAGCAGGTGCGCGTGCGCGGCGGTCTCGGTGACCGCGAAGATCCGCATCTGGCCGCTGTACTGGTCCCAGGGCCGGGACCAGGTCAGCTCCCCCGCCAGCTGCCAGGGGGTGGAGCCGGGACGCCGGCGGATCGCGTCCAGCAGTTCGGCGAGCCGTCGCTCGTGGTGGGCCGCGATGGCGTCGACCCGCCCGGGCAGGCCGCGGAACCGCCACTCGTGCGCGGGCAGCACCTCGTCCACGTCGAGGTCCCGCGTCCTGGCCAGCGAGTCCAGGTAATCCCCGAGCGGGTCGGGAGGAGCGCCGCGCTGGACGGAGATGTTGGGGGTGATCCGGGGCAGCACGTGATCGCCGGAGAACAGCCGGCGCGACCGCTCGTCCACGAAACACAGGTGCCCGGGGGTGTGGCCGGGGGTGTGCACGGCGCGGAGTTTCCAGCCGGGCACGTCGGCCAGCTCCCCGTCCGTGAGCAGCCGGTCCGGCAGCGCGATCGTGGTGAACTTCTCCCACTGCTCGGCGGTGCCCACCGCGGCGGCGGCCTCGGCCGGCGACGCGCCCAGGCCGCGCAGGAACTCCGCCTCCACGGCCACCGCCCGCTCCGCGCTGCGGTAGTCGGGGCGGGCGAAAACGGCCTGATCGGCGGGGTGCATCGCGATCCACGCGCCCGAGGCCTGCCGGACCCGGCCGGCCAGCCCCACGTGGTCGAAGTGCATGTGCGTGACCAGCACGCCGCGGACGTCAGCCACCCCGGCGCCGATGGATTCCAGCCCGTCCCGCAGCGCCCGCCAGGACTCCTCCGCACCCCAGCCCGCGTCGATCAGCACCAGCCCCTCACCGGTGCCGAACGCGTACACCGACACGTAGCGCAGCGGGTTATCCGGGATGGGCACGGGCAGGGACCACAGGTCCGGGCCGAGCTGCTCGGCGGGCGGCATGGCACGCTGGAGCCACGCCTCCCGCTGCACCACGCCGGTGATCGTCAGCTCGCCGGACGGGTCCTGCATCCTGCCTCCTTCAGCCATCCGTGATCAGCGCCGATTCGAGCCCGACCCGGAGCTTGGGCGGTACCGGCCGCTTGCCCGAGCCATCGGTGCTGACCACCACGTAGACGGTGCGGCCGACCGAACGCACCTGCTCGCCGACGCACACGCTGAAAGACAGGGTGAAGCTCGTCGAGCCGATGCGTTCGGTGGCCACGTCGATCACCACCTGCTCGCCGTAGCGCACCGCGTCGCGCCAGTCCGCTTCGGTGTGCACCAGCTGAACGTCGAGACCATCGGCGTTCATGGCCGTGTAGGGATAGCCGACCTCGCCGAGGAACTGGGTCATGGCATCGTCGAACCAGCCGAAATACCACATGTTGAACACGACGCCCTGCTGGTCGTACTGGAAGTACGAGGTGGCGATGGGCACCGGTACCGTCACGGGAGGCATCTTCCCTCTTCAGGTTTCTTAATAGGCGTTAGATTATCATCGGTCTCGGCGGCTAGGCTGACGTCCCTCGCCGGCGCGAGAAGACGCGCCCAGTCCGTTCGGTGCCATCTGAACCCTTGTGACCAGCAGTTTTTAACCTAGATTAGCCCACGCCAGACCACCGCGTGGTGACCGACAGTCCGGAGGCCGGCTAGGCGGGACCCGGCCCCTCCCGGCGCAGGCCTTCTTCGGCGTACTCGGCCAGCAGGTCGCTGACCGAAAGGCCGCGCTGCTCGGCCCGGGCCGCGAGCCGCTCGGCCAGCCGGGCGGGCATGACCACGGTGCGGCGCACGCAGTCGTCGCTTTCCCACGCCTCATCGGGCACTTCGGTCACGTGCCCCCCTTTCCTGGTCGATGCGGTCCGGCGGCCCGGACGGGACGTACCGGCGCAGGATGCGGTCGCTGAGCAGGCCGAGGCAGCTCAGGTTCGGGAAGCCAGGCCCCTGAGCCAGCCCGGCGAGAACCGGGAGGTGAAGCGGCGGGATCAGGCCGGCCACCGACAGGTCCACGTCGATCCGCCGGTCGAGCCCGGTCCCGGCCACGGCGTGGCCGAGCCGGCGGCGCGCTTCGCCGCCGAGCAGGGCCTCGAACCAGCGAGCGTAGAAGCCGATCGCCACGACGACCAGGTCATAGGCGACGCGCTCGCGCTCGCGACCGTACTCGATGGTGACGACGACCTGCTTGTCGCCTGCGTCGATGGCGACCGCCCGCCCGGCGAGCGCGCGGTAGCCGCGCGAGGCGTTGAGAACCGCCTCGGCCTGCTGCGAGAACACGCCCCGGTCGGTGCGCGCGAGGAACTCGCGCCGGTGCGTCTCGGCCAGCGCGGGCCAGTCCCCCGGGTCGGAGTACCAGCGGTTCTCCTCGTGGCTCTCTCCCCGCGAGTAGAGGATTCCGCGGCTGGTCAGGACGTCGATGACCGAGCGCTTGTGCGCCTTGGCCAGCAGGCTGACCACGACCGAGGCCGCCGTCTCACCGCTGCCGATGACGCAGACGTTCATGGCCACTCCCCCGCTGAGCGCGTGCCCGGCCAGCCAGTAGCTCCGCCCGTCGAGCACCCGCGGATGCTCATGCGGCTGGCCGTGGACACGGATCGGCGGGCCGGCGCCGGTGATCACCACGCCGTCGGCCCAGATCGCCTCCCCCGGTTCGACGGCCAGCCGCCACCGCTCGCCGTCCACCTCCAGCCCGACGGCCTCGGCGGCGACGATCTCAGCCTCCGCCTGTTCCGCGACCTCGCGCAGGTAGAAACTCCACTGCCGGTGGGTGGGCCGCAGGCGGCCGCGGTCCACCCAGTCGGCGTAGGCGCCCCGGGCGATCAGGTGCCGCTGCCAGCTGTAGTCCGTCATCGCCGCGGTGACCGCGGATGAGCGGGGTCCCCAGCTTTCGGCGTAGGGGTAGCCAACGTCCTTCTCCGGCGGCGTGCCCAGTGGCAGCAGGCCGCTGGTGTAGCCCTGGCGGCCGGTCCAGTTTCCCGCGACCGGCCCCGGCTCGACGAGGACCACCCGCGGGGCGTGAAGCCCGGCGGCGGTGAGCGCCCGGGCCTTGGCCGCGATCGCGATCCCCTTCGGCCCGGCGCCGATGACGGCCAATGTCGGCATGATCGCGAGGATAGCCTCGCTCCGGGTACCGGTACCGCGGGGCTCAGCGGTAGCGAGGATGGACCGGGTACCGGGGCGCCGGGGAGGCAGCCCGGACGAGCAGGCCGACGACGAGGCCGGCCAGGAAGCCGAAGACGTGGGCCAGGTAGGCCACGTCGCCCCCGCCGGTAGCGGCGTACCCGGCCGAGTACAGCCACTGCAGCACGAACCATGAGCCCAGGACCAGCCAGGCGGGGATGCGCACCGGGATGAAGAACAGGAACGGCAGCAGCGACCAGACCTTCGCCCGCGGATAGATCACCAGGTAGGCCCCGAGCACCCCGGCGATGGCGCCGGAGGCTCCGATGAGCGGCTGCACCGAGGCCTGGTTGGCGAACGCGAACCCGTACGCGGCGACGTAGCCGCAGAACAGGTAGAAAAGCAGGAAGGGCAGCTTGCGGAACCGGTCCTCGATGTTGTTGCCGAACACGATGAGGAACAGCATGTTGCCCAGCAGGTGCAGCCAGCCCGCGTGCAGGAACATGGCGAACAGCACGGACAGGGCCGGCTCCTTGTGGTACGGCGGCTTGCTCACGTAGCAGGTGTTCGGCCTGGGTCCCGGCTGGCCGGTCGCGACCTGGCGCAGCTGGTGGTTGGTGGTGAGCTCGCGCGGGATCGCCGCGTAGTGGTCGTAGAACGCCGTCTGGCTGCACACCTGGGCCCGGGCGGACGGGCCCGTGACCGAGTCGCGTGAGGCCGGGGTGAGCAGGAGCACGATGACGTTGGCCGCGACCAGGGCGTAGGTCACCCAGGGGGTCCGCCGCAGCGGGTTCTCATCGTGGACCGGGAGCACCACGCCGCCAGCCTGCCCGCACGGGTAGCCGATACACCAGTCCGACGACCCTGTTTCCCATGAAAGATGGGGCAGCTGCCCCATGCGCCGCCTAACCTCACGGCGGCATCCTCGTTCGCAGTGACGCGATGCGGAGAGGTGAGGTCGATGAGCGGTAAGGCGGTCGTCAGCTTGACGACGGGTCTGGAGGATCCCGAGAAGGTCACCGTGGCGTTCCTGGTCGCCGTGGCAGCGGCTGAGCAGGAGCGGCCGACCCTGATGTTCCTGACCAAGGAAGCGGTCCGGCTCGCGACGGCGGGCGTGGTCCAGGGCGTGGCCTGCGAGGGCTGCCCGCCGCTGCCGGAGCTGGCCAAGCGCTACACCGAAGCCGGGGGCAGGCTGCTGGTCTGCCCGATCTGCTTCAACGCCCGGCACCTGGCCGAGGACACCCTGGTCGAGAACGCGACGCTCGGCGGCACCGTGCCGCTGTGGGAATGGATCGGCGATGAACCCGCGACCACGTTCAGCTACTGAGGGCGACGGGACGGCCGTGATGGACGCCGCGACAGCGACCGCGGGCGAGCGCTTTGCCCGGGCGCTGGCCGCCAGGGACTCCGCCGCGCTGTGCGCGCTGCTGGGTGATCCGGTCGACTTCCAGGCCCTGACGCCCGGACGGCACTGGCAGGCCGGCACCGGGCGGCAGGCGGTGGAGGAGATCATCCTGGCCTTCTGGTTCGGCGCCGGGGACGAGATCACCGAGCTGTGCTCGGTCACTCCCGGCCGGGTGCTCGACCGCGAGCACGTCGCCTACCGGGTGCGCGTGCGCCGGGACGGCCGTGACTACCTGGTCGAGCAGCAGGCCTACTACCGCACCGAGGGCCCGC
>DAIOWL010000122.1:0-2410 GCA_036758545.1 Streptosporangiaceae bacterium
CGGGCTCGGTGCTGCTCGCCGCCAAGCGGGTCAGCGCGCACGCCACGGTCGCGGTGGCCCGGGCCCGGCCGCGAGGCCGGCTGGCGGTGATCGGGATCGGGCCCGGCGCCCGGGACCTGATGACTCCGCGCGCCATGGCCGAACTGCGCCGCGCCGCCGTGGTCGCCGGGCTCGACGCCTACCTGGAGCAGGTCGCCGACCTGCTCAGGCCGGGTACGACGGTGCTGGCCAGCGGCCTGGGCGCGGAGCAGGAGCGGGCCGCCGCGGCGGTGGCGCAGGCCCGGGCCGGGCGGGCGGTCGCGCTGATCGGGTCCGGCGACGCGGGTGTCTACGCGATGGGCAGCCCGGCGCTGGAGCTGGCGGGCGAGGAGATCGACGTGACCGTGGTCCCCGGGGTGACCGCGGCGCTGGCCGCCGCGGCGGTGCTCGGCGCGCCGCTCGGCCACGACCACGTCATGATCTCCCTGTCCGACCTGCACACGGCCTGGCCGGTGATCGAGCGCCGGGTCACCGCCGCGGCCGAGGGAGACCTGGTGACCTGCTTCTACAACCCGGCCAGCCGCAAGCGGGACTGGCAGCTGCGCCGGGCGCTCGAGCTGCTGGCCGCGCACCGGCCGCCGTCCACGCCGGTCGGCTGGGTCCGGGACGCCAGCCGGCCCGGACAGGCCGCCTCATTGAGCACGCTGGCCGAGTTCGACCCCGCGGCAGCGGACATGCACACGCTGGTCGTGGTCGGCTCGTCGCGGACCCGGATCCAGGCCGGGCGCATGGTGACGCCTCGCGACTACGGCTGGGCCGGCTCGTGATCCCCGTGATCACGACGGACTGCCGCGGCTGCGGCGCCTGCCTGCTGACCTGTCCCGAGCACGCGATCCGGCCGCACGGCGAGCCCCTGGCCGTGCTCGCTGAGCTTTGCACTCAATGCGGCGAGTGCGTCGAAGTCTGCCCGGCGGACGCGATAGAGATGATGCCATGACCGAGGTTCATCCCATTGAGACCGAGTCGTACCGGATCATGCGGTCCCGGATCGACCTGAGCGCGCTGCCCCCCATGACCCGCGCGGTGACCGAGCGGATCATCCACGCCACCGCCGACTTCGACTACGTCACCGACCTGGTCTGCGACGAGATGGCGCTGGCCGCCGGGGTGGAGGCGCTGCGCCGCGACGCGCCGGTCATCGCGGACGTGGCCATGGTCGCCTCCGGCATCACCGGGTACCCGGTGATCTGCAAGATCGGCGACTCGCTGAGCGCCCGGCTGGCGCGCACCGCGAACATCACGCTCAGCGCGGCCGCGGTCCGGCTGGCGCACGGTGAGGCCGGCCCCGGCGCGGTCTGGCTGGTCGGCTGCGCGCCAACCGCGCTGGCCGAGATCATGTCCAGGGAGGTCGAGCCCGCCCTGGTCATCGGCGTCCCGGTCGGGTTCGTCGGCGCGGCGGACGCCAAGGACAGCCTGCGGGCCAGCGGCCTGCCGGCGCTGAGCAACATCTCGGAGAAGGGGGGTTCCGCAGTGGCGGTCGCGGCCTTCAACGCCCTGCTCCGGATAGCTAGGAAACCCGCAAAGGAATCCTCATGACGGCGCTCCCCGAACCTCAGCCGGCGCTCCTGCTCGCCGCGCACGGCACCAGTGACCAGGCGGGGGTCGACGCCTTCGCCGCGCTGGCCAGGCGGGTCGGCCAGCTGGCCGCCGCCGACGGCACGCGGGTGGCGGGCGGCTTCATCGAGCTGTCCGCGCCCGCGCTGCGCGACGCGGTGAGCTCGCTGGTGAACGGCCACCCCGCGGCCATGGTCGCGGTGCCGCTGATGCTGTCCGCGGCCGGGCACGCCAAGGGCGACATCCCCGCCGCGCTGGCCCGCGAGAGCAGCCGCCACCCCGGCTTGACGTGGACCTACGCCCGTCCCCTTGGTCCCCATCCGGACCTCATCAGCCTGGTGGACAAGCGCGTTGCCGCCGTCGGCGGCAGCACGCCCCCGGCCGTCCTCCTCGTCGGGCGCGGCTCCACCGACCCCGACGCCAACGCGGACGTGGTCAAGACCGCCCGGCTGCTCTGGGAGGGGCGGGACTACCCGCTGGCCGAGACCGCCTTCGTCTCGCTGGCCCGGCCTGACGTGCCCGAGGGCCTGGAGCGGTGCCGCCTGCTGGGCGCCCGGCGGATCGTGGTGGCCCGGTACTTCCTGTTCCCGGGCGTGCTGCCGGACCGGGTGGCCGAACAGGCCGCCGCCTACGCCGCCGTGCATCCGGAGCTCGATATAGCGTGCGCCGACGTACTGGGCGACTGCGACGAGATCGCCGCGCTGGTCTGGGAGCGGTACCGCGAGGCGCTGGCCGGGGACATCCGGATGAACTGCGACGTGTGCGTGTACCGGATCGCGATGCCCGGGTTCGAGCACCGCGTCGGCGAGCCCCAGCA
>DAIOWL010000122.1:2510-3636 GCA_036758545.1 Streptosporangiaceae bacterium
CGCAGGAGCAGCGCGACGCGGTCTACCGGGTGATCGCGGAGCGGCGCGATGTGCGCCAGGGGTTCCGGCCCGACCCGGTGCCGCCCGAGGTACTCGGCCGGGTGCTCGCCGCGGCCCACCAGGCGCCGTCGGTGGGCTTCTCCCAGCCGTGGGACTTCATCGTGATCACCGACCGGGCCCGTCGGGAGCGGGTCGCGGCGCTGGCCGGACGGCACCGAGACGCGTTCGCCGCGGACCTGCCCGGCGCCCGAGCCCGCGCGTTCGACCGGCTGAAGATCGAGTCCATCCTGGACACGCCGGTCAACATCGCGGTCAGCTGCGACCGGACCCGCGGCGGCCGGCACACGCTGGGCCGGGCCACCCAGCCGCGGACCGCGGACTTCTCCAGCGTGCTCGCGGTGGCGAACTTGTGGCTGGCCGCCCGGGCCGAGGGCCTGGGGGTTGGCTGGGTGAGCTTCTTCGACGAGCGCGAGCTGGCCGCCGAGCTCGGGCTGCCCGCGCACGTCGAGGTCATCGCCTATCTGTGCGTCGGCTTTGTGGACCAGTTCGCGCCCGAGCCGGAACTGGCGACGGCCGGCTGGGCGCGGCGCCGGCCGTTGTCGTGGGCGGTGCACGCCGAGGAGTTCGGCCGCCGCGCGATGCCAGGGGAGGAACCAGTGGACCAGCTCGCCGACGTGCTCGCCGCGATCGCGCCGCCCGACGCCGAGGCGATGGCGGCCGCGCGGGAGCGGCAGGACCGGATGACCAAGCCGCGCGGCTCGCTCGGCGTGCTCGAGGACGTGTCGGTACGGCTGGCCGGGCTGGCCGGCGCCTGCCCGCCGCCGCTGCCCGAGCCGGCCTGCGTCGCCGTGTTCGCCGCCGACCACGGCGTGCACGCCCAGGGGGTCACCCCGTGGCCGCAGGAGGTGACCGCCCAGATGGTGGCCAACTTCCTGGCCGGCGGGGCCGTGGTCAACGCGTTCGCCGCGCAGGCCGGGGCCGAGGTCACCGTGGTCGACGTGGGGGTGGCCGCCGACCTCGAACCGGTGCCCGGACTGCTGCCGCGCAAGATCGCCCGCGGCACCGCGGACTTCACCGAAGGCCCCGCGATGACCCGCGACCAGGCCACGGCGGCCCTGGTCACCGG
>DAIOWL010000122.1:3736-5975 GCA_036758545.1 Streptosporangiaceae bacterium
CGATCCCGTCGGCGTCCTGGCGGCGTTCGGCGGCTTCGAGCACGCCGCCCTGGCCGGGTTCATCCTCGGCGCCGCCGCCCTGCGGGTACCGGTGATCCTGGACGGGGTCATCGCGGGGGCGGCCGCGCTGGCCGCCGTGGCCCTGGCCCCCGACGCCACCGCCGCGTGCTTCGCAGGTCATCGCAGTGCCGAGCCCGGGCATGCGGTTACGCTTAGCTATCTGGGGCTGCGTCCGCTCGTGGACCTGGGGCTGCGGCTCGGCGAGGGTACCGGTGCCGTGCTGGCCCTGCCGCTGGTGCAGAGCGCGGCGCGGGCGCTGCGCGACGTCGCCACCTTTGATTCCGCGGGTGTGGCGGAGAAAAGCTAATCGAAGGAACCATGGACCCGTACCTGCTGGGGCTCCGCCTGGAGGGCCGCCGCGTCGTCGTCGTGGGCGGGGGAGCGGTCGCGTCCCGGCGGGTCCCCGCCCTGCTCGACGCGGGCGCCGACGTGCTGCTGGTATCCCCGAAGGTCGCCGCGTCGCTGGAGGACCTGGCCGCGGCCGGCCGGATCCGCTGGGAGCCGCGGGGCTACCGGCCCGGCGACTGCGCCGGCGCCTGGCTGGTCTGCGCCTGCACGGACGACCCCGAGGTCAATGCCGCCGTGGCTTCGGCCGCTGAGCAACAGCGGACCTGGTACGTCCGCGCCGACGACGCCGGGGCGTCGTCCGCCTGGACGCCGGCCAGCGGCCAGGCGGCCGGTACCCGCGTCGCCGTGCTCAGTGTCGACCCGAAGCGGGGCGACCCCCGGCACAGCGCCGCGATCCGCGACGCGGTCGTCGCCGGCCTCCAGTCCGGCCGGCTCAGTGCCCGCCACGGCCGCCGCCATCCCGCCGGGGTCGCGATCATCGGCGGCGGGCCCGGCGACCCCGGCCTGATCACCGTGCGCGGGCGGCAGCTGCTCGCCGAGGCCGACGTGGTCCTCACCGACCGGCTGGCGCCCCGCTCCCTGCTCGACGAGCTGCGCGACGACGTGGAGATCATCGACGCGGGCAAGATCCCGTACGGCCGGGCCATGGCCCAGGAGCACATCAACGCGGCACTGGTCAGCCACGCCCGGGCCGGCCGGTTCGTGGCCCGGCTCAAGGGCGGCGATCCGTT
This sequence comes from Streptosporangiaceae bacterium, assembly GCA_036758545.1. Lineage (GTDB taxonomy): Bacteria > Actinomycetota > Actinomycetes > Streptosporangiales > Streptosporangiaceae > Palsa-504. Next base: position 4,876 of record DAIOWL010000122.1, read on the forward strand.
CGTGTTCGGCCGCGGGGCCGAGGAGGTCCTGGCCTGCCTGCGCGCCGGGGTCCCGGTCACCGTGGTGCCCGGCGTCACCAGCGCGGTGGGCGTGCCGGCCAGCGCCTGGGTGCCGGTGACCCACCGGGGCGTCGCGCAGGAGTTCCACGTCGTGTCGGTGCACGTCGCGCCCGGCGACGAGCGGTCCACGGTGAACTGGGAACTGCTCGGCGGTAGTTCGGGGACGCTGGTGCTGCTGATGGCGGTGGAGCGGATCGGGGCGGTAGCGGACGAACTGTTGCGATACGGACGCAGTCCGGATACTCCCGTTTCGGTAATCGCAGACGGTACTCTGCCGACGCAGCGCACAATTAACTCAACACTGGAACAAGTGGAAAGCTGTGTAGCAGAGGAGGGGATCCGTCCGCCCGCTATCGTCGTGGTGGGCGACGTAGTGAGCGTCGCGGCGGAGATCACGGAACTCATGCGCCATGTAACCGCCTGACCAACGGGATAAACTCCGCGTGCCAAGGCGATCGAGCTGGTGGATCCCCGCCCACCCCACGAGACTCCAAGAAGCCCCTGACCTGCCCGCCGGGGGCTCCGCGGGGGTTTTGAGAGGACATTACAGCGATGGAAGGTCAGGGCGTGGCAGCGTCATCGGCGTCTGCCGTCGGTAGACAGGGCCAGTACGGCCCTGCCGAGACCCATGTGACCAGTGACATCACGCGCGGTGGTGAGGGCCGGGGGCGTAATGGGGATGACAGTCACGTGATGATGGGACAGGGTCACCCAGAGGCATCTTTCCAGGATGACGGCATGCCGCAAACGCCGGATTCCTCCCCGCCGCCCCGGCGGGCGGCCGGGGGACAGGCGCGCCCGTCGGCGGGACAGGCATCCCGGAAGCCCGGCCGGCAATCAGCCCGGGAGCCGGAGGGGCAATCGGCACCGAAGCCGGAGGGGCAATCAGCCCGGGAGCCGGAAGGGCAATCGGCCCAGGAGCCCGGCGAGCAATCAGCCCAGGAGCCCGAAGGGCAATCATCCCAAGGGTCTCAGGCGGAATTCTCGTCTCAGCAGATTAAATCGGACAAAGCGGATAACATTGGTGATCCTGATCGAAA
>DAIOWL010000122.1:6075-8152 GCA_036758545.1 Streptosporangiaceae bacterium
CGTCTCAGCAGATTAAATCGGACAAAGCGGATAACATTGGTGATCCTGATCGAAACAATAGCGTTGTCGCAAGGGATGAGAATACGGGCCACAACAAGACCGCGGCCGGCGTCGCGCCCTCCGCGGTAGACGATCCCGCGGTAAATAGCCCCGCGGCAGACGACTCCGGCGAGCCCGAGACGGTTCAGTTCGACGCCGTGCCACCCGAGGACCCGGAGTCCGGTCCCGCCGAGCCCGCGATCACTCCGGACACCACGCCTCCCGCAGATACCGGTGAGCCGGAGACGGTTCAGTTCGAGGCCGTGCCGCCCGACCCCACGGAGGCCGTTCCCGAGCCCCCGCAGACCGTGATCGTGCCCGAGTTCCCGCAGACCGTCGTGGTTCCCGAGCCCGCCGTCCGCCCGTCGGCCCCCGAGCCCGCTGCTGATGCCGAGCCCGCGACCGATGCCGAGCCCGCTGCCGATTCCGAGGCCGCGGAAGCCGAGCCCGAACCCCAGCCAGCCCCCGCGACGGTGGCCGCCTCGGCCCGGAGCCCTGAAGCCCAGGCCACCCCCCCGGGTCATACCCGGGTCGACGCGCGCCTGCTCGAGGCGGCCCTGCTCAACCTCAGGAAGCGGATCGCCGCCATCCCGCTGGTCTTCCAGATCTCCGGTTCCGCCGAGGTCAAGACCGAACGCGGCAAGCTCCTCAGCCAGATCGACGACTACCTGCTGCCCCGGGTGCGCCGCTCCGCCGCGCCGGTCCTGGTCGCCCTGGTCGGCTCCACCGGCGCCGGCAAGTCCACGCTGGTGAACAGCATCGTCGGCGCGCATGTGAGCGCCACCGGGGTGCGCCGCCCGACGACGAACAGCCCGGTACTGGCCTGTCACCCGGACGAGATCGACTGGTTCGCCGAGAACAACTTCCTGCCCACCCTGCCCCGGGTCAGGCAGGAAGGCCTGGCCAGGCCCGGCCGGGACGGGCTGCTCGTGCTCGCGGCCAGCGAGGGCATGCCGCGCGGCATCGCGCTGCTGGACACGCCGGATATCGATTCGGTGGTGCAGGCGCACCACGAGTTCGCCTTGCAGTTCCTCGACGCCTCGGACCTGTGGCTGTTCATGACCAGCGCCAGCCGGTACGCCGACGGGCCGGTCTGGGAGATCCTGCAGCACGCCCGGGACCGCAAGGCCTCCCTCGGCGTGGTCCTGTCCAGGATCCCGCAGGCCTACCGGACCGAACTCGTCGACCACTTCAACGCCATGCTCGACGCGAACGGGATCGCGGCGGCGGACCGCTTCGTCATCCAGGAGACCCCGCTGATCGACGGGATGCTCCCGACCGACGCCTACCAGCCGGTCCGTGACTGGCTCGCCGACACCGCCGCGCGGTCCGACCGCCGGGTCGCGGTGCTGTCCCGGACGATGTCCGGCGTGCTCGACACGTTCAAGTCCCGGGTCCCGGCCATCGCCGCGCACGTCGAGGCGCAGGTCGTACTGCGGGCGCAGCTCCGCCGGGCGGCCGAGACGGCGTACGAGAACGCCTTCGCCGAGGCCAGCGGCGGCCTGAAGGACGGCACCCTGCTCCGCGGCGAGGTCCTCGCCCGCTGGGAGGATTGCATGGTCGGCGGCGAGCTGCGGCCACGCCGGGGCGGGGCGAAGGCGGCCAGGGGCGCAGCCAGGAAGGGCAAGCGGGCCCGCCGTGGGCCGTCGCGGTCGGCGGCGCTGAATGCCGCGCTCCGTTCGGCCATCGAGTCCTACATCGTGTCTGTCGCGGACCGGGCGGCAGAGGCCGTCGAGGGGAACTGGCGCGCCGATCCGGCCGGGGCCGTGCTGCTCGCGGAGGCGGCCGCCGAGCGCGCCCGCGACGTGCGCGCGAAGCAGGTGTTCGAGTCCGTCTTCGGGCCCGCCGGGCAGAGCGGCGGCGGCGGCGACCTGGCCGACATGGACATCAAGACCGCCGACATGATCAGCGCCGCCGACGCCGCCAAGGCCTCGGCGTTCAGCCGTTCCTCCCCGGACCTGGCCCTGCGCTCGGCGCGGGCGGTCGGCGCGTGGCAGGATCACCTGACCCGGCTGGCCGAGGGGGAGGATCTGCGGCC
>DAIOWL010000122.1:8252-11552 GCA_036758545.1 Streptosporangiaceae bacterium
TGCTGACCGAGATCCTGGCCAAGGCGCGCGCCGACCTGACCGAACGGATCCGGCTGCTCCTAGATGAAGAGCTGGTCAGGTTCGTTGAGGTGATCGACGCGGCCGGGGACTGCGACGACGTCGCGGCCATCCGGCTTTACCAGGCGGAATTCTCGCTCGAGGCGGTTAGGTGACAGCGAACACGATCGGGGTGAGCGGGCTGGCGTATTCGCGGCTGCCCGCCAGGCTTACCTCGCTCCAGGAGCTGACCAAGCTCGGATCAGCAAGAACCGGATCCGAGGGGTTCAGCCCGGAACTACTGACCGAGGCGGAAGCGCTGCTGCGGCGGTCGGGCGAGCGGATGCGGATGTCCGCCTCGCACACCGTGGTGGCCCTGGCGGGAGGCACGGGCAGCGGGAAGTCCTCGCTGTTCAACGCCCTGGCCGGGGCGAACTTCTCGCCCGCGGGAGTGACCCGGCCGACTACCAAGCACTCGCACGCCTGCGTGTGGGGGATGGAGGGGGCCGCCCCGCTGCTGGACTGGCTGGGCGTGCAGCGGCGTCACCGCTACGCCAGGGCGAGCGCCCTGGATGAGGGCGAGGCGTCGCTGACCGGGATGCTTCTGCTCGACCTGCCCGACCACGACTCGGTGGTCACCGGGTCGGCGGCGCTGGTCGACCGCCTGGTCAAGATGGCCGACATGCTGGTCTGGGTGCTCGACCCGCTGAAATACGCGGACGCATCCGTGCACCGGCGCTATCTGGTGCCGCTGGCCGGGCACTCCGCGGTGACCACCGTGGTGCTCAACCAGGTTGACACGCTCAGTCCCGACCAGGCTGACGACTGCCGGTCCGACCTGCGCAGGCTGCTCGACTCCGAGGGCCTGACCGAGACCCACGTCCTGGTGACCTCGGCGACCACCGGCGCCGGCCTCGACGAGCTGCGCCGGGTGCTGGCGAACGCGGTGGCCGTCCGCCAGGCCGCGGCGGAAAGGATCACGGCGGACATTGACGCCGTGCTGGAACGGTTCGCGGTGTACGCCGGGGCTTCGGTGCCCGGCTGGCTGCCCCCGACGTCCAGGGCATCCGCGCTGGCCGTAGCCCCCGCGGCGTCCCTTCAGGCCTCTCAGACGGAACCGGCGCCCGCCCAGGTTCCGACCCGGCCGCCGTGGGAGCTGGACGACGGCGGCGAGAGCGAGAGCAACGGACGGGTCGGCGCGGCCGACTGGCAGCCCTGGCAGACGAGCGCGGCGCCGACCAAGCCGGTCTCCTCCGCCCGGCCGCCGTGGGAAGACGCCACCCAGAACGGCAACGGCACCGAGAAGGTCATCGAGGATCCCGCGATCTACGTTCCCGCCGGTCCGGTCGGCACGCTGACCGCGGCGTTCGCGAAGGCCGCCGGCGCGGCGGCGGTGACCGAGACGCTGAACGGCGTGCGTGAGCGCAGCGCCGCCGGTTACATCGGCTGGCCGCCCGCCCGGCTGGTCGCCCGCCTGCGTGGCCAGGCACCGGCGCCCAAGCTCGTGGCCGGCGACGCAGGGCACGTCGGGCAGGCACAGCGGCCCGACATCGACAACGCGATCAACGTGTTCGCCAACGAGGTGGGCGGCTCGCTCCCCGAGCCCTGGTCGCGGACCGTGCGGGCGGCGGCGCGCTCCCGGGCCGACGAGGCCCAGGCGGCGCTCGGCCGGGCGGTCACCCAGGGCCTGCCGCCACGCGACAAGGTGACCAGCTGGTGGCGGCTGATCGCGCTCGCCCAGTGGCTCCTGGTGGCGCTGACACTGGTCGGCTTGATCTGGATCGCGCTCATCCTCGCGATCGGCGGGTCCAGCGGGCCAAACCAGAAGTCGTCCCTGATCAACGACGTCTCCCTGGCCCCGTGGCTCGGGGTCATGGTGGTGGCGCTGCTGCTGCTCGGCTGGCTGATCTCGTCGTGGTGCCAGAACATGGTCGTCCTCGCCGCGGATCGCGAGCGCGAGCAGGCGGTCCGCGACATCCTGGCCCGTATCGCCGCCGTCACCAAGGACCTCGTGGTGGTTCCGGTCGGCCGCGAGCTCAGCGACTACGAGCACTACCGCACCGAACTCGCCGCCGCCCGCGACAGCTAGCCCGGCGGTAGCTGTCCGCCCGACCGCTTCTGATGCCGAACGTCGATCATCAGGCCCACCGTTATGACCGGGGCCACGATCAGGGTGGCGATGGCGCCAAGAGCGGCCGTGAACGCCAGGTAGTTGTCGGGCTTCGTCAGCACGACGGCCGCGAGCACGCTGGCCGCGGCGATGATCACGCCGACGCCTATCCGGACGTCCCTGGACCTCGGCGGCAGGGCGGTCAGGCCGTCCGGGAGGTCGGCGGTGAGCGAGGCTAGCTCGGCATGGGACCGCGAGGCGGACGCCCGGGCCGTCCGCTCGTCGTGTTCGTCCTCGGTCAGTCGGCCTTGCGCCAGCGCGGCCTTGAGGGTGCGGATCACCCGCTCGCGGTCGGCGTACGTCACGGGCAGGGGCTTACCGTTCGCTACTATCTCACTTCCCGGCCTTGTCATACCGTTACTCGCCTATGCCTGGTGCCGACGGCGGCGGTAGTTGCCTGCCGGGGCGCTTCGCGGGCCGTGAGCCGAACATCAGGGATACGCCGAGAATCCAGAAAATGAGATAGACGACCGTGATCAAGATGACCACGGTTGCCACAGAGGTGTGGGGACCACCGGGCAGAAGAAGAACCGCGACAATACCCGGCAGGAATATCGCGTATTCGATCCGCCAGGCTATCTTCGTCGCCCGCCACGGGTCGCGCCGCGCCCGGGCTGCGGTGAGCTCGGCGGGGATGTCGGCGGTGACCGCGGCCAGTTCGGCGTACGTCTGTGACGCGCACACCTGACCAACCCGCGCGTCGAGTTCATCCACGGTCAGCCGGCCTTGCACGAACGCGGCCTTGAGGGTGCCGATCACCCGCTCGCGGTCGGCGTGAGACGCGCGGAGGCCACCATGGTCTCGGCCTTCCGCAGCCAGGCCTTCCGCAGCCAGGCCTTCGGCAGCCGGTATCTGATCTCCAGGCCCTGACATCACGGCTCCTCCCACAAGCGTGATGCTGGGAAGCGTAACGCCACCATTCTCTGCTGACTATCCCTCCGGCGGCTAGATGGGATACCGCGTGGGTTCGGTCGTGTACTGCCGCCCGGCCGGTGTGGTCCAGCGGAAGGTCCCGTCGGGGAGTTGGTCGACCTTCCATTTCGGGTGCTGCTTGAGCCGGTGGTCGTGACGGCATTTCGGGCCGGTGTTGCAGCGGCAGGTCCGGCCGCCGGCCTCGTACGGGGTGTTGTGCT
>DAIOWL010000123.1:0-1220 GCA_036758545.1 Streptosporangiaceae bacterium
TCGGAGCCGGCTGGCCCGATCGAGTAGAGCCGCTTGTTGGGCTTGCTCTCCTGGATCACGTACTCGTGCTCGACCAGCCCGCGCCGCTGGAGTTCCCGCAGCTTCGGGTAGATCTGCGTGCGCGGGGTCTCCCACCACGGCTCCAGCGCCCTGGCATGGTGCCGCAGGATCTCGTAGCCGGTCATCGGGCGGATGCTTAGCAGCGCGAGCAACGCCACCTCGAGTTCGGACAGCCCGGCTACGGGGTTCTCGCTGCTGGAAGACACCTGACTAGTGTGCCCGAATCCGTACAGCACCGTGCCCTCCGACTGTAGAGCCGCTGTCGATCTGGCACCGGCAGCAGAACCTCCGGCTACGACCACGCCGTCTGCACCGTCCACGTCCTGACCGCCGCCTAACCCTCGCCCAACCGCCGCCCGCTGCCGGACGTAGTGAAACCGGGATTCCACTGCGCTCGGCCCGCTGCCGGACGTAGTGAAACCCCGGATCCACTGCGCTACGCACTGGATCCGGGGTTTCATGGCGTTCTGGCTGGCCCCGCGCAGCCGGTCCGTGAGGCTGAGGGTGCCGATGTGACCTGAGTCCGGTTTCCGGAACGGAGGTCGGTCCCGGCGCTGCCGAGAGCGGTGCAGAGAGCGCAGACGAGAGCGGTGCCGAGAGCCTCAGGGCCCCAGCCCGGCGGGCAACGAATGCGATCGATGTCCTGGCCCGCCACCAGCGGGGTTCGGCCAGGCCGCACTGCCGGCACGACGCCGCGGTCTGCGCGGCCCAGTGGTCGACGTCCAGGCCGCTGCTCCTGCGGATCGCCCAGTCGTGGGTATAGGAGATCAGCCGGCCGCCCGGGCGGAGGACCCGGGCGACCTCGCGGACGCTGGCGGCGAACGGCCGCCAGAGCTGGATGGTGTTGACGGTCAGTACGGCGTCGAAGGAGCCTGCCGCTGCCATGCCGGTAGCCTTGCCGATCCGGCGCCTTTCATGCCGTGCCGCCGTGCTTTCCAAATCCCGGTAACGTCGTATGGTCCCTGCCGTCCTCGTCGCAATAACCGCCGTAATAGCCGCGATGCCGTTTGTACCGACGGCCGGCATATTTCTTTCGCGGGTATATTCCGACGGAATAGGAAACCCGGATAGCGGCCGGCCCGACGGGCCGGAATAAAAGCCTTCGCGGCCCGGCCCCGGCCCAGGCCGGCTTCCCCGTGGCCAGCGGTGACAGCTAAGGT
>DAIOWL010000123.1:1320-11524 GCA_036758545.1 Streptosporangiaceae bacterium
CGGCCCGGCCCCGGCCCAGGCCGGCTTCCCCGTGGCCAGCGGTGACAGCTAAGGTGCCGGTCATGAAGGCTGACTTGCCCCGCACCGACTCACCCGGCGCCGACTCGCCCAGTGCCGACGCGCTAGCCACGGGGGACCGCGATCTGCTCCCGCTCTTCCCTGAGCACAGCTCGGTCAGCCCGGACGGGGAGCTTGCCATCGGCGGCGTGGGAGTCCGTGACCTGGCCGAACGCTTCGGCACGCCCGCCTACATAGTGGATGAGGCCGGGCTGCGGAACCAGGCCAGCCGCTTCAAGGACGGCCTGGCCGCCCGCCACCCGGACTCGGAGGTGGTGTTCGCCTCCAAGTCGCTGCCCTGCCTGGCCGTTTACAAGCTGTTCGCCGCCGCCGGGCTGAGCATCGACGTGGCCGGGGCGGGCGAGCTCGTCATGGCCCTGGCCGCCGGGGTCCGGCCCGAGCGGATGTACCTGCACGGCAACGCCAAGACCACGGCCGAGCTGACCATGGCGCTGGACGCCGGCGTGGCCACCGTGGTGGTGGACAACTTCGACGACATCGACCGGCTGGAACAGCTGGCCACCCGCCCGCAGCGGGTGCTGATCCGGATCATCCCCGGGGTCGCGCCGGAAACCCACGAGTCGCAGTCCACCGGAGGCGCCGACTCCAAGTTCGGGCTGCCTCTCGACCAGGCCCGCGAGGCCATCACCCGCATCCGCGCAAGTGAGAAACTGCAGCTCGACGGGCTGCACCTGCACATCGGGTCGCAGATCCTCGATACCGAGCCGTTCGCCCGGGCCGTCGAGGCGGTCTCCGTGCTGGGCGAATTCCCGGTGTACGACGTGGGCGGGGGCCTCGGCGTCCGGTACACGCTCGAGGACGAGGCACCCACCGTCGAGCAGTACCTGGACACGATCGCCGCGGCCGCCAGGAACTACCTGCCGGCCGGCGCCAAGCTGGTCATCGAGCCGGGCCGGTCGCTGGTCGCCAGCTCGTGCGTCACGCTGTACCGGGTGACGACGGTCAAGCACACCGGCCGGACGTTCGTCGCGGTGGACGGCGGCATGGCCGATAACCTCGACGCGGCGCTCACCGGCCAGGGCTTCGAGGCGGCTCTGGCCACCCGGATGACGGCCCGGCCAGACGAGATAACCCAGCTCGTCGGCCGCCAGTGCGAGTCCGGTGACCTGCTCGTAGGCGATCTTCCGCTGCCCGGGCCGACACCAGGCGACCTGATCGCCATGCCGGTGACCGGCGCGTACACCTACACCCTGGCGAACAACTACAACGGCGCGCTCCGCCCGCCCGTGGTGTTCTGCCGGGACGGCGAGGCCCGGCTGGCAGCGGAGCGGGAAACCCACGAGCACGTGCTCGCGCTGCACCGCCCGGCCCTCGACCTCACCTGGTGAACGACGCCGGCCAGCCGGGGATGCGGCGGCCGCGGGCCGGGCTTTCCTTCACAAGCAAATTGCCACCCGGATAACCGCGACGCCGGAATATATCGTAAATACGGCCCGGCTTATAGGCGACGTCCGGTGTCGTCAGATGTTAAAGTTCTGCCAGGTATCACCGGAAAGGCCGTCAGTAAGGCGATATGTAACGAGGGAGCAGGACCTGGGCGTCGCGCATCCGCCTGACGCGGTACTCCTGACGCGAAGGGGCCCCGAGAACGGGGCCCCTTTCGCTATCCGGGCAGGAACACGCACTTGGTGGCCAGGTAGGTCTGGAGCCCCTCCGGCCCGTAGACACTGCCCATCCCGCTGGCCTTGCGGCCGCCCCACGGAGCGCCGATATCGGGCACGTACAAGTTCACGCCGAACGTCCCCACCCGGGCTCGCCGGGCGATGCCCAGGCCCCGTTCCGGATCGTCGGTCCACACGCTGCCGGCCAGGCCGTAGCTGGAGTCGTTGGCGATGGCGACGGCCTCGGACTCGGACTCGTACGGGATCACCGCCACCACCGGGCCGTAGATCTCGTCCCTGGATATGGCCATCTCGGCGTCGGCATCGGCGAACACGGTGGGCTCGTAGTAGTAGCCGCGCACCGGCGTGGCCGGGCGCCGTCCTCCGGTCACGATCCGCGCGCCCGCCAGCACGCCGGCCGCGACCGAGGACTCCACCCGGACCCGCTGCCGCGGGCTCGCCAGCGGCCCCATCGTCGTCTCCTCGGCCATCGGGTCGCCCACGACGAACCTGGAAGCCTGGCAGGCCAGGGCCGAAACCGCCTCGTCATACCGGCTCCGCGGGGCCAGCACCCGGGACATGGTGAAGCACGCCTGCCCGGCGTTGGCAAAGCACAGCCAGCCGAGTTCGGCGGCGGTCGCGTCCAGGTCCACGTCGTCGAGCATGATCGCAGCCGACTTCCCGCCGAGCTCGAGGCTCACCGGCTTGAGCGTCTCGCCGCAGATCGCGGCGATCCGCCGCCCGGCCGAGGTCGGCCCGGCCACCGCCACGATGTCCACACACGGGTGCGCCGCCAGCATCTCCGCCACCTGGCCGGTGCCGGTGACCAGGTTGAAGACGCCCGGCGGGAAGTCCGCTGCCTCGAACGCCTCGGCCAGGATGTAGCCGGACAGCGAGGTCTCGGCCGCGGGCTTGAGCACGATCGTGCACCCCGCGGCCAGGGCCGGGGCCAGCTGGCAGAACGCCAGGATCAGCGGGTAGCTCCAGGACGCGACCACGGCCGCGACGCCGACCGGCTCGCGCCGGACCATGGTGCGCCCGGTGAAGCTGACCGCCTCGCGCATCTCCTCGGTGGACATGTCCCGGGCCAGCGCGGCGTAGTACCTGATGATCCCGCACGGGATCGTCACATTGTTCCGCCGCGATAGCTGGATCGGCATGCCCATCTCCGCCGTCACCAGGCGGGCGGCGTCCTCGGCCCTGGCCTCGAGCGCCGCGGCCAGCCGGATCATGGCCGCCGCCCGTTCGGCCGGGCTGAGCTGCGGCCACGGGCCGGTATCGAACGCCCGGCGAGCTGCGGTCACGGCCACCTCGACGTCGGTTCCGACCATCGAGGGCACCGCGCCCGCGACCTCCTCGGTGGCCGGGTTCACGATCGTGATCACGTCGGCCGAACCGGATCCGACCAGGCGGCCGCCCGCGTAGACGTCCCGGTACTCGAGCAACGCGAGTTCCTTCCGGAAAACCCCCGGTCAACAGTTAAAGTGCCTGTTAATCTCTACGGCTGACATACTACATGTCAAGTATCGGCGCGGGACCGGGCCGCTGACGCGGCCTCCCCGCCCTGCTCGCGCGGCCTCATTGTGATCTGTTCGGCCAGGTCAATTACGTGGGTATGGGCAAGCTTTGTGCTCTGCAACAGGGACACGTAAGCACCGTCGGCGTACGATTCGGACATGGCGGTACCTAACTGGTCACCGGTGCTGCCCGGTGACCACCCCGATCACGACGACGCCCCCGCGCGGCACCTGGACCGCGAGAACGCTGCCCTGCGCGAGCTCGTCACCGTGTACCGGTACCTGTCCGGGCTGGCCTTGCAGGACGCCGACCTGGCCGGCGTGGTGCGGCTGATCTCCGACCGCACCTCCGCCACCGTCGCCGTCCTCACCCAGCTGATGGACGTGCTGACCGCGGCCGCGCCCGGGGTGAGCGCGGAGAAGGCCACCGCCGACGTGCGGGAGCACCTGATCCACCCGCGGCTCGGCCAGGTCCTGCGCGCGTCCCGGCTGAGCCAGCGCGCGCTCAGGCTGCCGAAGGTCGGCGGCATGCCGGCCGTCATCGTCGCCCCGGTCATGGTCGGCGACGAGGTCCCCTCCTACCTGATCACCATCGACCCGGCGGACAACCTGTTCGGTGAGGACATGAGCCTGCTGGTGACCGAGCACGCCGCGACCATCTGCGGCGTCATCCTCGGCCGCGAGCGCGTGGTCGCGGCCGCCGCCAGAAGGGTCCGCGACGACCTGGTGGAAGGCCTGCTGCTCGGCCGCGGCCGGGACAACGCCGACGTCGGCCGGTGGGCCGCGCACCTGGGTTACGATCCGGCCCGGGACCATAAGGTCGTGGCGATCGCGTTCGAGCTGCCAGCCGGGCCGGTCTACAACGGGGCTGTCGGCCCGGGAGCTCCGCATCCCGGCGACGGCGCGGCGCTGCGGCAGCGGATCTGGGAGAGCATCGAGCACTTCGTGACCACCCGGGCGCCCGACGCGATCGTCTCGGCCCGCGAATCCGAGGTCGTGGTGGTGACGACCACCCCGGAGGCGCCGAACGGCCCCGCCATGGAGGCGCGCCAGCTGGCCGCCTCCTGCCTGGCCCGGCTGGCCGAGCTCTTCCCGGCGGCCAAGGTCGTCATCGGGATCGGCGGGACCTGCCGGGACCCGGGTGAGATCGCCCGCTCCTACGCCCAGGCGCAGCGCACGACCCAGACCCTGCAGCGGCTGGGCCGCTCCGGCACCGTCTCGGCGTTCAGCGACCTCGGCATCCTCCGCCTGCTGCTGCAGGTGCCCGACCTGGCCGAGCTGCGCTCCTTCGCCGCCGACGTGCTCGGCAAGCTCAGCATGCACGAGCACGAGCACAAGTCGGAGTACCTGACCACGCTGGCCTGCTACTTCCGGGAGAACAACAGCCCGCAGCGGGCCTCGCGCATCCTGCACGTGCACCCCAACACGGTGGCCTACCGGGTCAAGCGGATCGAGGAGATCACCGGGCTGCGGCTGGACAACTACTCCGACCGGCTCATCGCGCAGGTGGCACTGGAGATCCTCGATTCGCTCGGGGACGAGCCGTGACCGCTCCCAGTCAGACCCCGGCTGTCCTGCTGGCCGGGCGGCGCGTGCTGGTCTGCGACGGCGCGATGGGCACCATGCTGCACGCGGCCGGCGCCGCGCTCGACCGGTCGCTGCCCGAGCTCAACCTGACCGACCCGGGACTGGTCAGCACCATCCACGAGAGCTACCTGAGCGCGGGCGCGGACATCATCCAGGCCAACACGTTCGGGGCCAACCGGCTCTGGCTCGGCGACCACGGCGTCGGCGACAAGGTGGCCGAGATCAACCGGGCCGGGGTCCGGATCGCCCGTGCGGCCCAGGACCGATGCGAGCGGGACGTGCTGGTGGCCGGTTCGGTCTCACCCGCAGTGACCGGCCTGCAACGGCGCCGTACCGGATCGGCCGAACGGGCCGAGGTACTACGTGAGCAGATCGAGGCTCTGCTCGGGCACGGGGAAGGCCCCGGCGTCGACATCTTGATCCTGGAGACCTTCGGCTACCTTGACGAGCTCGTCGAGGCCGTCGGCGTGGCCAGTGAGCTGAGCGACGTGCCGATCGTCGCCCAGGCCACCTTCGCCGATGACGCGCACACGCTGGGCGGCGAGACCCCGCGCGAGGTCGCCACCGTGCTGTCCGGCCTGCCGGTGGCCATGCTCGGCACCAATTGCACCATCGGCCCGCAGCGGATGCTCACCGTGGCCGAGGACCTGGTCCGGTACGCGTCCGTGCCGGTCAGCGCGCAGCCGAACGCGGGCCAGCCGCGCCGCACCGGGCCGCGCAGCTTCGAGTTCAGCATCGGCGGCGACTACTTCGCCCGCTACTTCCGCCGGTTCGCCGAGGCCGGGGTGTCCCTGGTCGGCGGCTGCTGCGGCACTACCCCCGCGCACATCCGCGCCGCGGCCGGCGCGGTCACGGCGATCCCGGCGCGGGCCCGGCGCACCCACCCGGCCGGAACCGGAATATCCGGAACCGGAATATTCAGAACTGGAACGGCCGCGCCACCCGGCTCCGCGCCGTTCGCCGGGAGCCTGGCCGACCAGCTGACCGGGCGGCGGTTCATCGTCGCCGCCGCGATCGCGTCCGGCGGGCGCCCGGCCGAGGCGGTGCAGGCCGCAGCGGTGCTGCAGGCCCAGGGCGCCGGGGTGTTCGCGGTCCTGCCGGCCCAGAGCGCCCGCACCCATTCCGACTCGCTTGACCTGGCGCTGCACCTGCAGCAGCAGGCCGGCGTGGAGACCATCGCCACGCTGACCACCTGGGACAAGACCATCATGACCCTGCAGGCCGAACTCCTCGGCGCGCACGCCCTCGGCATCCGCAACGTGATCTGCACGACCGGCAGCCCGCCGGTGCTCGGCGACTACCCGGCCGTGGACGGCATCTGGGAGGTCGACTCGCTCGGCCTGATCGCGCTGCTGGCCGGCCTGAACGAGGGCCGCGACTCCAACGGGCTCGCCACCGCCACCCAGACCTCGTTCTGCATCGGCGCCCGGGTCAACCCCGGCGCGCGGGACCAGGAGGCCGAGATCGCCCGGGCCCGGGCCAAGGTCAGGGCGGGAGCGCACTTCCTGGTGAGCAGGCCGGTCTACGAGCTGGATTCGCTGCTCCGGACGGTGACCGCGCTGGAGGGCACGCAGGTGCCGCTGCTGCTGTCCGTCACCCCGCTGCGCAGCTTCGAGGAGGCCGACTACCTGGCCAACGAGGTTCCCGGGGTGATGATCCCGCCGGATACGCTGCGGGCGATGGAGCGGGCCGCCCACGGGACCGCCCGCGCGACCGGCATCGAGCTGGCCGAAGCCCTGATCCGGCAGGCTAAGAAGCTGGTCAGCGGCGTGATCGTCACGGTCGCCGCCGACGACCCGGCCGTCCTCGCCCCGCTGCTAGCCGCAGCCGACTAGGAGCCCTCAGCGGAAGAGCTTGTCGATGTAGTCCGCGCCGATGCCGTTCTTCTCGTAGTGGTCGCGGACCAGCGCGATGTAGTCGAACACGTCGAAGGTGCCGTTCGGCTCGCCGTTCTCGTCCAGCCAGATCAGCGGCCCCGTGACGTTGAAGGTGACGCGCATGGGCTCGTCGCACTCGTAGGCGATCAGCGTGTGCGACTCGCCGGGCGCCTCGTAGACCCAGTCGCCCGCGGTGGCGATCCAGTCGTGCTCCAGGTAGCCCCACTTGCCGGAGATCGTGTAGGCGAACACCTGCTGCGGGTGATAGTGCCGGTTGACCAGGCCGGCGCCGCGGCACATCAGCACGTCGCACCACCGGTTCTGGCTGGGGGAGATCCACAGCGGCCGGGTGCCGACGGTCTCGGACAGCGGAGCGTAGAAGCGGTCGTCCTCGGTCGGGGCGTCGGCGATGTACGCCTCCGGCAGCGCGCCGGGCCGGAACTTCTGCTCGATCGGCTTGAGCTCCCGCCAGAATTCGCTGTTCGCCATAGTTCCTCCTCAGCATCAGCGTCCCCCGCGCCACCGGGCGGCGGCAAGGCGCGCCATCAGCCATTGTCCCTCACGACATTCCCGCCCCACCCGCGTTGTGCTCCGGCCACGGGCCCGCATATCGGCCTGCGCACGCGCTTGCCGCCCGCCCGTTCGGCACATCACTCTCGTATCTGTGATCCCCCTCCCCGAACCGGACCTGACGCCCCAGACCGTCATCGAACGGGCCCGGGCCATGATCCCGGCCGTTCGCGCCCAGCAGGACGAGGCGGAACGGCTCGGGCATCACACGGCCGAGCTCGGCCGGCAGTTCACCAAGGCCGGGTTCTACCGGATCCTGCAGCCGCGCCAGTTCGGCGGCTACGCGTTCGGCCTGCCCACGTTCTGGCGGGTGATGCTGGCCATCTCCGCGGGCGATCCGGGCACCGGCTGGGCGCTCACGCTCGGCGCCCACCACGTGCTCACCATCGGGGCGTGGTTTTCCGAGGCGGGCCAGCGGGACATCTTCGGCTCGTCCGGCGACTTCGCGGCCCCGCACCGGGCCCTGCCGTCCGGTACCGCCGAGCCGGCCGACGGCGGTTACGTGGTCAGCGGCACCTGGGACTACTGCTCGGGGAGCGCGCACGCCACCCACTTCATGTGCAACGCGATGGTGGCCGGGACGACCGACCGGGTCACCGCGGTCATGCCCATGGACCAGGTCACGGTGCTGGATGACTGGGGCGACGGGGCCATCCTGGGGATGAACTCCAGCGGATCGAACAGCGTGCGCGTCGAGGAGGTGTTCGTGCCCGCGCCCCGCACCGCGCCGGCCGACTGGACCCACGGCGAGACCATGGCTCCCGGCGCCGCCCTGCACGGCCCGCTGTACTGTGGCCGGATCTACGCCCTGTACCACGCCGGCCTGGTCATCCCGGTGATCGGCGCCGCGCGGGCCGCGCTGGACGAGTACGAGCAGATAATCAAATCCAAGCTGACCTATTTCCCGCCCCAGGTGCCCCGGTACACCCACCCGGACTACCAGCGGACCTACGGCCACGCGCTGGCGCTCACCGACGCGGCCGAGGCCATCGTGCTGCAGGCGGGGGACCGCTACATGGAGCTGGCCGAGCGCTGGGCGGCGACCGGGGAGCCGTTCACCCGCGAGGACGACGTCCGGCTGTTCGCGATGATCCAGCAGGCCGGCCAGCTAGCCGCGCAGGCCGTGCAAGAAGTCTTCGCCGCCTCGTCTTCCTCGGCGGCCAAGCGCGGCACGCGGCTGCAGCGCTACTACCGCGACGTGGCCATGTACCAGGGGCACATCGCCTCGCAGTACCTGACCACCGCGGGCGACCTGGCCCGCGTCCACTTCGGCCTGCCGGACTCGCTGTTCTAGGAGTCGTGGATCATGAGGCCGCGGATGTTGCGGCCGTCGAGCATGTCGCGGTAGCCCTGGTTGACGTCCTCCAGGCGGTACCGGTTCGTGACCAGCTCGTCGAGCTTGAGCTGCCCGGCCCGGTACAGGTCGAGCAGCCGCGGGATCGTCTCGAACGGGTTACCGCTGCCGAACAGCGCGCCCTGGATCCGCTTCTCGAACAAGGTGAGCTCGAACGACGGCAGCTGGATGGTCTTCTTGCCCGGGCCGGCCAGCCCGGTGAGCACGACCGTGCCGCGCTTGCGGACCGCGGCGAACGCGGCCGCGATGACCTCTTCGGTCACCACGCCCACCGTGATCAGCGCCTGATCCGCGCCGACGCCCCTGGTGAGCTCGGTGACGAGTTCCTGCGCGGCCGCTGCGTCGGCCGCGACGTGGGTGGCGCCGAACTCCATGGCGTGCTCCCGCTTGAACTCCAGCGGGTCGACCGCGATGACGTTGCGCGCGCCGGCGAACGCCGCGCCCTGGACCGCGTTGATGCCGACGCCGCCGATCCCGTACACCACGGTCGTGTCGCCCGGCCGGACGCCGCCCGCGTTGACCGCGGTGCCCCAGCCGGTCGGCACCCCGCAGCCGGCCAGCGCCACCGTCTCCAGCGGCAGGTCATCGTCGATCTTGATGCAGGAGTGCTCGGACACCACCGACCGTTCGGAGAACGTGCCGAGCAGGCACATCTGGCCGAAGTCCTCGCCGTCGGCGTGGAACCGGAACGTGCCGTCCGGCAGGCAGTTGTCCACGAACAGCGCGCCGAGGTCGCACAGGTTGGTCATGCCCTGGGCGCAGAACCGGCAGTGCCCGCAGGTCGGCAGGAACGAGCAGACCACATGGTCGCCCGGCTTGAGCCGGGTCACGCCGACGCCGATCTCCTCGATCACGCCGGCGCCCTCGTGGCCGCCGACGATCGGGTACCGCACCGGGATGTCACCGGTGCGCAGGTGGTCGTCCGAGTGGCACAGCCCGGCGGCGGCGAACCGGATCAGCACCTCGCCCTCCCGGGGCGGGTCCAGGTCCAGCTCGATGACCTCCCAGTCCTTGCCCACGTCCCGGAGCACCGCTGCCCTGGTCTTCATGCTCTGTCTCCCGCTCGTGCGACGGCCCGCAGGTATCGCGGCCATCATCCGCCCGTTCGGCCCCTGCGGTCTATATCGTCCGGCCCCAAGACTGCCGCCCGCACCTTTGGCCTCGCGGACCAGCGGCTCACTCCGCCCTGAGCAGCCGGGCCGGCTGTGACCGCGCGGCCAGCAGCGCGGGCACCGCGGCGAGCAGGTTGGCGCCGGCCAGCACCCCTAGGGCCAGGGCCGCTATCAGGACCGGTTCGACCACGTCGACCGGCACGACGCCGAAGTTCGTGGCGAACACCCGCCAGAGCACCCGTCCCGCCGCGACGCCGACCGGCACCCCGACCGCGATCCCGGCCAGCGCCACCGTCGTGGCCTGCCAGCAGACGGCCGCGGCGACCTGGCGGCGGACGAATCCCAGTGCCTTGAGCAGCCCGGCCTCGACGCGCCTCCTAGCCACGCCGACCAGCAGCAGGTGCAGCAGGGTCGCGGCGCCGAACACCGACAGCGCCACCGCGAACAGCAGCGGGAAGTTCACCGACTCACCGAAGTTGACCAGCACCGTCGGCTCGGCTGGCCGGTA